>JAIFLB010000026.1 GCA_020049245.1 Betaproteobacteria bacterium
GATCTTTACCTTTCCGGCGGCAACTTTGCCAGCCGCTTGCCCAACGAGATCAAGGACTCGATCCGTGCGCACGGTATGCGCAATTCGCATCTGTTGTCGATCGCGCCAACCGGCACCATTTCGCTGGCCTTCGCCGACAACGCCAGCAATGGCATCGAGCCGCCGTTCTCCTGGGCCTACACGCGCAAGAAGCGCGAGGCCGATGGCGGCTGGAAGGAATATCAGGTGGAAGATCACGCCTGGCGGCTGTTTCGCGAGCAGGGCGGCGATGTCGCCAACATGCCGGCTTCGTTTGTCACCGCGCTGGAAATCTCCGCCACCGCGCACATGAACGTGGTGGCCGCCGTCGCGCCGTATGTCGATTCGGCGATTTCGAAAACGGTCAACGTGCCGGTCGACTACCCCTACACCGAGTTCGAGGGCCTCTATTTCGCCGCCTGGAAAGCCGGCCTGAAAGGTCTCGCCACCTACCGGCCGAATGCGGTGCTGGGCAGCGTGCTGTCCACCACGCCGGTGACGCCAGATGCTTCCAGCGCTGCGAGTAATGCCAAAGCACCGCAGGATTTCGAACTCTCCGACGTCAACCGCCGCATCGAAATCAAGGCGCTTCCGGCGCCGGTGCTGGAAAGCCTGAAATGGCCGGGTCGCCCAAAACTTGCCGGCGGCAACCCCGCCTGGTGCTACATGATCGAAAGCGCCTGCGGCAGCTTTGCGTTGTTCGTCGGGCATACCGAAGCGAGCGAAAGCGATGGCCACGCCTGGCCGTTCGAAGTCTGGGTCAACGGCGCCGAACAACCGCGTGGCCTGGGCGCCATCGCCAAGACCTTGTCGATGGACATGCGCGCCAACGATCGCGGCTGGCTGAAACTGAAGCTCGACACGCTGGCGAAAACGCGCGGTGACGACAGTTGCGCCATCGCCTTTCCGCCGAGTGGCGAATCCCGCCTGATGCCCAGCATGGTCGCGGCGGTCGCGCAATTGCTGCGCTGGCGGCTGGATGACCTGAACGCGCTCGACGGCAGCGATGAGACGCCTGTGCTCGACGCCCTGTTCTCGCACAAGGAACCGAAAACCGGCACCGATGGCACGCTGTCCTGGACCGTCGATGTGCTCAACCCGCACACCGGCGATGACTTCGTCCTCGGCCTGAAGGAAATCACTCTGCCGGACGGCGTTACCCGGCCGTATTCGGTCTGGCTCTCCGGCGAATACCCGCGTTCGCTCGACGGCCTGTGCAAATTGCTGTCGCTCGACATGCGCGTGATGGACCCGGCCTGGATCGGCATGAAACTGCGCAAGCTGCTGAACTACCCGGAACCGTTGGGTGACTTCATGGCCTTCGTGCCGGGGAGCGCCAAACAAAGCAACTGGCCCTCCACCATCGCTTACCTCGCTCGCCTGATCATCCACCGTTACGCCATGCTCGGCATCCTCACCGAAGACGGCCTGCCGGTGAAAGAAATGGGCATCCTGCAAACCCCCGCCCTGCCGCCCTCCGCCAGCGGCGAACCCGCCAAAGTCATCATGACCGGCGCGGTTTGCAAGGAGTGCGGCAATGCCACAGTGATCAAGAAGGATGGCTGTGATTTCTGTACGGCGTGCGGGGCGGTGGGGGCGTGCGGCTAGATGATCAGCGTGTGCCCGCGTAGGGCGGAAAAGCCGACAGGCGCTTTCCGCCGAATGAAACACCGGTGATTCCACGCACCGGACTCGTGTGGGCTGGCGGACTCGTGGTGCGCACGGGTAGCGTGCCTACAGCGGAAGGCGCCGGCAAAAGACGCCGGTTTTTCCGCCCCACGCGTGATGCTTGGAATGAGTGAGGTAGCGGTTCATGTAGCACGTGAGTGCTACACTTCTTCGCATCGCAGGAGCCCCCCATGTCCACTACCACTATCAGATTGCCCGACGACTTGAAGGCGCGCATCACCAGCGCCGCTCAACGTGCCGGGGTTTCGTCGCACAGCTTCATTCTGCAAGCCATTGCCGAGAAAACCGAGCAGGAGGAGCGTCGGGCTGAGCTTGATGCATTGGCAGATAGTCGCTATGCCCAAATTCTGACAACCGGGCAGACCATCCAGTGGGAAGACATGCGTCGTTACCTGTTGCAGCGCGCATCCGGTGAGCAAGCCACGCGACCCGAAGCAGGGCAAGTTGAGCGCTGAGCGTGACGCGCATCGAACTGGCGCCGGAGGTCGGGGAGGATATCGATCGCATCATTGACCATTTGATTCGCTATGAAGTGGCCGACGTTGCGGCGCGCATCAGC
The DNA here is from genome assembly GCA_020049245.1 of Betaproteobacteria bacterium. Classification (GTDB taxonomy): domain Bacteria; phylum Pseudomonadota; class Gammaproteobacteria; order Burkholderiales; family Thiobacillaceae; genus PFJX01. The sequence goes on from JAIFLB010000026.1 coordinate 2,267, forward strand.
GAGATCATTCAGGCCATCGACGTTCTGCAAGATAGTCCGTTGATCGGACGGCCGGTGGCGGCAGGTAAACGGGAGTTGATCATTGGACGTAAATCGCATGGCTACGTGGCGCTGTACCGTCATATTCCAGAGATCGACACGATTTTCGTGCTGGCTCTGAAAAGCCAAAGAGAAGCGGGTTATCTTTGAGTCGTGGTGTTGGATATAAGCAGAGCAGACGTGGTGCTGACGGTTTGATTTTTACAATAGGGCTTACGTTGCCAGTTCCACCCGGTTCCGACCCTTCTGCTTCGCTGCATAGAGGGCGGCATCGGCGTCGGTGATCAGCTTCATCTGATCGATCGTTTTGCCTGGGTTGGCGGCCACACCGATGCTGACTGTGACTGGTGGATTGTGGCTGGCCAGGGCTTGCAGGACGGCGAGGCGCATCTTTTCAGCAACGCGGGCCATTTGCTCCAGATTGGCATTCGGCGCAATCACGATGAATTCTTCGCCACCCCAGCGACACACCAGATCAGAAGCGCGGATGGCATTTTTCAACACCTGAGCGACTTGCTGGATGACCTGGTCGCCGGCCAGATGCCCATGAATATCGTTGACTGCCTTGAAGTGGTCGATATCGATGAATGCCAGGCCAAGAGGCATGTTCAGGCGGTGGCAAAGTTCCGCTTGGGCGGTCAGATATGTGGCGCCTTCACGACGGTTTGCCAATCCGGTCAGCGGGTCGTTTGAGGCGTGTTCCTGCAATAGGAGTTCGAGTTTCTTGCGGTCGCTGATGTCTTGCACCATGCCAACCACGCGAGCCGGTTTTCCATCCGGGCTGAATTCACACACGCGGCCGCGGTCATGCACCCAGATGAAATGGCCGTTGCGATTCCGGATGCGGTATTCGGCTTCATAACGCGAACGCTTGCCCTGCATGTGCTCTTCCAGCGCAGCCATGACCAGAGGAGAGTCAAGGGGATGTACGTTATTGGCCCAGGTGGCCAATTCCGGTGCCATCTCGTCCGGGCCATAGCCCAGCATGCGTTTCAATTGCGGACTGAAGAACAGGCTGCCCCTTGCCACGTCCCAATCCCACAAGCCATCGCTGGCTTCGTTCAGGGCGAACCAGAGTTGCTTCTCGCGGTTATGGACGTCGGCTTCCTGGGCAACACGATTGGTGGTGTCACGCGCGATCGAAAGAAAATAGGCACAACCGTCCAGCTCGAAATGTGTGGTGTGCACCTCGACATCCACTTCGTGCCCTTGTTGATGCCGGTGCCGGCCATTGAAGCGAAAGCATTGGCTATTTCGAATCGCTGTCGCGATTTCGGACCACTGCGGTAAGCCATGTACGTCTTTTTGCAGGCTCAACACGCTATGGTTGAGCACGTCCTCCCTGGTTAATCCCAGGCATTCCCATGCTCTGCGGTTTCCCCAGACAATGTTCGAGGTGTTGGGGTCGATCAGATAGACCGCGTCAGTCAACTGATCGAACAACATCTCGGCGCTGGGTAGGGCGCCCGGGGCAAAAATTGGTGGATCGGCTTCTGTCATGGGGTTGAATAGACCGATGAATCACTTCTTCTTGGTGTTGTTGATGGTGTTTGCAAGCGTGTTGCCGGCCTTGAAACGGGCGACTTTCTTCGCGGAAATCTTCATTTCCTTGCCGGTCTGCGGATTGCGCCCGGTGCGGGCGGCGCGTTCGCTGACGCTGAAGGTGCCGAAGCCGATGAGTTGTACGCTTTCACCCTTGACCAGGGCTTCGCCAATGGCTTCCATCGTGGCGTTGAGTAACACGGCAGTGGCGGCCTTGCTGGCGTTGGCTTTACTGGCAATGGCTTCGATCAGGTCCGATTTGTTCATGATGATCTCCGGTAAGCGGTAAAAATGGCCTGCCAAGATACTGCGATCTAGTTTAGAGGTCACCCCGTGGTTGCCCCGTGGTTGCCCCGCGGTCACCTCAGTGTTACCTCACCCTGTTCTCTTCTTCGTTACCGAAAGCATACCCTGCAAGATATTCGGGGAAAAGCCCGTAATGGTTGCCGTCCATGCCGATTCGCCTCCTGCCTGGCAGAAAAAATGGCTATGCTGCTAGCCGCCAATTTCGCCCTGTCTGACCATTTATTATTTTCAAATTCATGTCGTCGCGTCTGATTCGCCTGCTTCGCCGTCTTTATCACTACCTCGTTTATGTCGCCGGCGGGGTGGTGATCGCGGTTTGTATTGTGGCGCTGGCATTCAAATTCTGGTTGATGCCGAATGTGCAGAGTTACCAGGGAGTGCTGGAAGATGCCGCCAGCAAGGCGCTGGGGCAGGCGGTCGACATCGGCGTGATGGAAGCCGATTGGAGCGGCCTGAATCCGCGTCTGATCCTGCGCGATATTCGTGTCCGGGCCGATGACGCCGCAGCGGCGTCGCCACTTTATCTGCCGCGCGTCGAAGCCGCCTTTTCCTGGTTGTCGCTGGCGTTATTCGATCTGCGTCTCGCGCATCTGACGCTTGATCAACCGCAGCTTCAAATGCGGCGCGACATGGCCGGACTGATCACGGTGGCGGGCATGCCGATGAATCAACCGGGTGGGACGAGCGAGTTTCCGGATTGGCTGCTCAGGCAGCCGCGCATCATCATCAAGGATGCCGACATTCTCTGGCTGGATGAAAAGCTGAAAGCGCCTGAGTTGCGTGTGTCCGGGGTGCGTTTACTGCTGGAAAACCGTTTTGGTCGGCACCGTTTTGGAGGCATCGCCCAGCCCACCGCTGCCGCCGCGCGGCGCCTCGAAATGCGCGGTGACCTGACAGGCCGCAGCCTGCGCGACTGGTCCGCCTGGAACGGCGAGGTTTATGTCCGGGTCGATGGCGCGCGTTTCGAGTCCTGGGGACGCTGGGTGCCCTGGGCGCAGGAATCAGTCCGCAGCGGTACCGGCGACATGCGCTTCTGGCTGGCCTTGAGCCAGGGTGCGGTGCAGGGGGTGAGCGGCGATGTCCGACTTGGCCAGGTCGCCATCAATATTGACAAGGCGTTGCCCGATCTGGTGTTTGACTCGCTTTCCGGACACGCTGGCTGGACACGCAAGCAGGCCACGCAATCGTTTTATGTCGATCGGCTGCGCTTCAAAACACCCGGCGAGGCGGTCAGCGAACCGGCCGCCGTGCGCGTCAACCTGACGCCGGATGCAAAGGGCGGTGCGCAACGGGTGGGCGTCAGCGCGCGCAATTTGCGTCTGGAGGCGCTGACCGCGTTGACCGGTGCGTTGCCCATTCCGAAACGTGGCCATGATCTGATCCAGTTGTTGAATCCGCGCGGCATGCTGGCGGAAGGTGAGGGCTACTGGGCCGGGCCGAAGGATTACGCGATCAAGCTCGGCATCCAGGCGGCCGGCCTCAACGCCTATCAGTGGCAAGGCGACATTCGATGGTCGCGGCATGACTTTGTCCTTGCCCAATATCTTTCGGCATGACCTCAGCTTCAGCCAACTCGATGCCGTAGCGGACTGGCAATTTGATGCCGAGGGCCTGAAGCTGAATTTTGCCGCTCAACGCCTGCTCAATCCGGACCTGGATGGCAGCGCAAAAGGACATCTGGTGTTTCCCGGGGTGGGGCCAAATGCCAGCCAGGGGAGTGAGCCTGTCGGAAACCCCGGGAATGCCCCGATCGTGGCCGACATTACGGCGCATCTGCGGCGGGGTGAGGCGAAGGCGGTTTATCGCTATCTGCCGCGAGTGGTGGGTGACGAAACCTATCACTGGTTGCAGCACAGCCTGCTCGCCGGTCAATCGGATGATGTCAATCTGGTGTTGAAAGGGCCGCTGGATCGTTTCCCGTTTGATCAGGGCGGCGGTGAATTCAAGGTGGCGATCAGGATGCTGAATGGCGTGCTCGATTACGCACCAGGCTGGCCGCGCATTGAAGGTATCAATGGCATGCTGGTGTTTCATGACAAGGCGATGACGCTGACCGCCGATACCGGCAAGATCCTCGATGCTCGCCTTGGCCCGGTGAAGGTATCGCTGGCGGATCTGCATGTCTCGCATGGTTTCCCCCTGCTGATTGACGGTGAGGCGAATGGCGAGACCCGCGCGTTTCTCGATTTCATCAAGCGCTCACCGGTGCATGACCACACCGATCGCTTTACCGAGCCTTTCAGGACGCAGGGTGAAGGCCGCCTCAACCTTCAGTTGCAGATTCCCTTGCATCGGATTGAAACAACCACATTGCAGGGTACATACCGGTTCGACAACAACCGTCTCGATCCGGGCGGCGACCTGCCTGAACTGAGCGGAGTCAGCGGCAGCGTTGAATTCACCCAGGATACTTTGCAAGCGAAAAACATTCGCGCCCAGGTGCTCGATCTGCCGGTATCGCTGAACATTGAAAGCGCGGAGGCCGGGGCTAACGGCGACCGCAAACGTCCGTTGCGCGTGCAATTGATCGGCGATGCCAATCCGACCATCCTGAAACCCCATCTGCCGCCGGCCCTGCATGGCCGGATCAGCGGCAGCACGCGTTGGCAGGCGGATATCGGGATGCATCCCAGCGGCAAGTCCGGCTTGACGCTGACCTCCGATCTGGTGGGCCTGGCGATCAATCTGCCGGCGCCATTCGGGAAAGCGGCGGACAAGGCAATGTCCTTGCAGGTGATAAAAGAATCGATGCCGCCGCAAGCGCAGCGCGAGGGCGGGGTGACAGCTGATGCGGTCAATCCGGTGTTTGTACGATATGGCGAATTGCTGACAATGCGCGCCATGTTTCCTGAGCGGACGCGTGCTCAGGTGCCAACTCAGGTGCCAACTCAGTTGCCAACCAATGCGCCGGCTTCGGTGCATCTGCGTTTCGGCTCCGGCGAGGCGACTGCGCCGACCGATTCCGGTTTGAAGGTCAGCGGCTCACTGCGACAACTCGACCTGGATGCGTGGCGCAAGCTCGATCTGGGGATGGCAACGGCTTCAGGCGCATCCAACCCACTGCCGCTCCGCGAAGTCAGTCTGGCATTCAATGAATTGCTGATTTTTGATCGGCGCCTCAACGATACCCATGTCAAATTGCGGCCGGTCGGCGGCGGCTGGCGGCTGGCGCTGGCGGGACGCGAGATCAGCGGTGAAATTGTGACGGTGCCAGCAGGGGAAAAAATCAGCCTGCTGGCCAACTTGAAGCGCCTGAGTTTGCCGGAACTGGTATCGGCAAAGGTTCCGGCGAAGGCGGCGGCGAGTGGCGTCGGGTCGAGCACGGCAGAGCCATTGCCAAAATCCATCACCGATGTGCTGGCGAGTCTCGAGTTGAGCGCCGAGAGCACGCTGATCGATGGTCTTGATCTGGGCGAATTGCATTTGCGCCTGTCGCCGGACACCTCTTCGATCGGGCGCGGCTTCGGGTTACGCATGGATAATCTGACCCTCAGCAACCCGGATGGGCAGCTGCGCGGCAAGGGCGTGATCGCCAACCATCCTCGTCGACAGAGCCAGTTTCAATTCGAACTGGAATCGAACAATTTCGGCAAGTTGCTCGACCGGCTTGGCATGCCGGGACGGATCAAGCGGGGCGCCGGACGTATCTCCGGCCCCTTGAACTGGACCGGCGGTGTTGAGTCATTCAGTTTGAACAGGCTGGCTGGCGATCTCCAACTCGATCTGAAACAAGGTCAGTTCACCCGCATCGAGCCTGGCGCCGGAAAGTTGCTTGGCATTCTTAGTCTGCAAAGCCTGCCGCGCCGCATCACGCTCGATTTTCGTGATGTTTTCTCCGAAGGCTTCGCGTTCGACGAAATCGTCGGTGGCATTTATCTGGAACGGGGAACTGCCTATTTCAAAGACCTGCGCATGAGTGGCCCGGCGGCGAAGGTGCGGATGAGCGGCATGGCCGACCTGACGCGCGAAACCCAGAATCTGCGCGTCACCATCCAACCCAGGCTGGAAGATACGGTGGCCATGGCGGGTGCCTTGCTGGGCGGTCCGGTGGTTGGCGTCGGCACTTTCATCGCGAACAAGATTCTGCAAAACCCGATCGGCCAGGCCGCCACTTTCGAATACGCCATTTCTGGCGCCTGGGCGGATCCGGTGGTGACCAAGCTGGCAAAGCCGAATATCAAGAGTGAGGAGTGAAAGGTGAAAGGTGAAAGGTGAAAGGTGAAAGGTGAAATGAGGAAGCCCACAGCGCCAACGGTGCATCACCTTCATTTTTCACCCGAGCCGCAGAGTAGCGGGGCACGTTTCACACGCCAATACCATATTGGCTATTGCGGTTGCGCAAACTCCTTGTGTACCCTCGAACCTCTCCAAAGCCTCCACGGGAGCATGCAGTGATCCGGCCGAAACCTTCCAGCTTTGCCAAGACCAAGACCCGCAGTGTGCCGAAGCCGGTGCAGGACACCACGGGCATTGTCCGCGTCGCGGCGGTACAGATGGCCTCGGGACCCAATGTGGCGGCGAATCTGGCCGAGGCTGAAAACCTGATCAATATGGCGGTTGGCGGGGGCGCCAAGTTGGTGGCGCTGCCCGAGTTTTTCGCCATCATGGGGTTGAAAGAAACCGACAAAGTGGCGGCGGCCGAAGCCGATGGCAAAGGCCCGATCCAGAAATTTCTTGCCGCGCAGGCGAAAAAGCATGCCATTTGGCTGGTCGGTGGATCGGTGCCGCTGACCTGCGACAACCCGAAGAAAGTACGCAATGCCTGCCTGGTTTATGACGACAAGGGCAAGCGGGTGGCGCGCTACGACAAGATCCATCTGTTCGGTCTTGACCTGGGCAACGAGCATTACAAGGAACAGACCACCATCGAAGCCGGCAACCGTGTGGTTGTCGTCGAGTCGCCGTTCGGTCGCATTGGCTTGTCGGTCTGTTATGACCTGCGCTTCCCCGAGTTGTACCGGGCGATGGGCGATGTCGAGATCATCCTGGTACCGGCGGCGTTCACCGCAACCACCGGCCGGGCGCATTTTGAGACCCTGATCCGTGCCCGCGCCATCGAAAACCTGGCCTATGTGATTGCGCCGGCGCAAGGCGGTTATCACGTCTCCGGTCGTGAAACGCATGGCGACAGCATGATCGTCGACCCCTGGGGCAATGTGCTCGACCGCCTGCCGCGTGGTTCCGGCGTGGTCATTGCCGGCATCAACCGCGCCTATCAGGACAGCTTGCGCAAGAGCTTGCCGGCGTTGAAACACCGCACGCTGGATTGTTCCAGTGGTATTGAAATCGAAGTCATCAAAGCCTGATTTACAAGCCTGACTCACCGGCTGCGCTCGCCGGAGCCTATTCATAAAGTATTGATTCTAAAGTGTTAACTCCCATGTCTTTCGCCTCCCCTTTCGCCACTGCTGAAGCCACCTTGCTGGCGCCGAATGAAATCGACGCCGCGCAACTCGATGGCGTCTTCGGTCAGCTCGCGACGCATCAGATCGACGATGCCGATCTGTACTTCCAGTACACCCGTTCCGAGGCCTGGAGCCTGGAAGAAGGCCAGGTCAAATCGGGCAGCTTCAATATCGATCAGGGCGTTGGCGTGCGGGCTGTGGTCGGCGACAAAACTGCGTTCGCCTATTCCGACGACATCCGCCTGCCCGCGATCCTCGAAGCCGCCGCCACCGTGCGCGCCATCGCTGCCAGCGGTCAATCGGCAACAACGCGGGTTGCCGCTCGCAGCCAGGGCCGCGCGCTGTATGCACCGATTGACCCGCTCGCCTCGTTGGGCGAGTCCGACAAGGTCGCCCTGTTGCATCGGCTGGAAGACTACGCGCGCAAGCTGGATGCGCGCGTCACCCAGGTGGTCGCCAGTCTGGCCGGCGAATACGAAGTGATCTTTGTGACCCGCCTCGATGGCCGCAGCGCCGCCGACGTGCGGCCGCTGGTGCGCGTCTCGCTTCAGGTCATCGTCGAACAGGATGGTCGCCGCGAACAAGGCAGCGCCGGCGGCGGCGGACGTTTCGATTACGCCTATTTCAGCGATGCGATGCTGCGCGAATACGCCGAGCTCGCGGTGCAGCAGGCGCTGACCAACCTTAATGCCAAACCCGCGCCAGCCGGCAGCATGACCGTGGTGCTCGGCTCAGGTTGGCCCGGTATTCTGTTGCACGAGGCCATCGGTCATGGTCTGGAAGGTGATTTCAATCGCAAAGGATCGTCGGCGTTCTCCGGCCGCATCGGCCAGCGCGTCGCTGCTGACGGTGTCACCGTGGTTGATGACGGCACCATTGCCGATCGACGCGGCTCGCTCAACATCGACGATGAAGGCACGCCGACCCAACGCACGGTGCTGATCGAAAACGGCATCCTGCGCGGTTACATGCAGGACAGCATGAATGCCCGCCTGATGGGCATGGCGCCGACCGGCAACGCACGCCGCGAATCCTTTGCCCACCTGCCGATGCCGCGCATGACCAACACCATGATGCTGGCCGGCGAGGGGGATCAGGGAAAAGACCCGGCCGAAATCATCGCTTCAGTAAAAAACGGCTTGTACGCGGTCAACTTCGGTGGCGGCCAGGTCGACATCACCAGCGGCAAATTCGTCTTCTCCGCCGCCGAGGCCTACATGATCGAAGACGGCAAGGTGACTTACCCGGTCAAGGGCGCGACGCTGATCGGCAACGGCCCGGACGTGCTGACCCGCGTCTCGATGATCGGCAACGACATGCGCCTCGACCCCGGTGTCGGCACCTGCGGCAAGGAAGGCCAGAGCGTGCCGGTCGGCGTCGGCCAGCCAACCATGCGTATCGATGGTCTCACTGTCGGCGGCACGCAGTAGGTTATGTAGGGCGGAAAAGCCGACAGGCGCCTTCCGCCAGAAGGTGGAGCGCTCATTTGGCGGAAGGCGCTACCGCTTTTCCGCCCTACGTGAATTTTGTTGAACTCAAACTGATGGCCGATTCCGAACTCCACAAAGGCGCGGCCAAAACCGCCCGCATCCCGATCAAGATCGTTGCCAAGCCGCGCATGAAACTGCCGGCCTGGATCAAGGCGCAGGCGCCAAGCGCGCCGGAAGTGCAACAACTCAAGGCGATCCTGCGCGACGCCAAGCTGCATACCGTGTGCGAAGAAGCTTCCTGTCCGAACCTGGGCGAGTGCTTCAAGCACGGCACCGCCACCTTCATGATCCTGGGCGACCTGTGTACCCGGCGTTGCCCGTTCTGCGACGTCGGCCATGGCAAACCGCTGCCGCCCGACCCGGAAGAGCCGAGTCATCTGGCGGCAACGCTGGCCGCCATGCGACTCAAATACGTGGTGATCACCAGTGTCGATCGCGATGATCTGAAAGATGGCGGCGCCCAACACTTCGTCGATTGCATGCAAGCCGCGCGCGCCGCATCACCCGCTACGCGGATCGAAATCCTGGTACCGGATTTTCGTGGCCGACTCGAACTCGCTCTCGACATCCTGGCGCAAGTACCGCCGGCCGTGCTGAATCACAATCTGGAAACCGTGCCGCGTCTTTACAAAGCCTGCCGTCCCGGCGCGGATTACGCGCATTCGCTGCTGTTATTGAAGACCTTCAAGGCGCGTTGCCCGAATGTGCCGACCAAATCCGGCATCATGCTCGGCCTGGGCGAAACCGATGCCGAAGTGGTTGATGTGCTGCGCGATCTGCGCGCGCACGACGTCGATATGCTGACCATCGGCCAATACCTGCAACCCTCGCCACATCATCTGCCAGTCGAACGTTTCGTGCCGCCGGATCAGTTCGCCGAGTTCGAGCGCATCGCGCTGGAAATGGGCTTCAAGAACGTCGCCAGCGGCCCGATGGTGCGATCCAGCTATCACGCCGATCAGCAGGCGATCGGCATCTGAACCAGCCCGGCCATTTTGGCCATGGAAGTCAGTCGAGTTTGTCGCCGACTTGCATGGGATTGCCGGCGAGAAACGCAGTCACCGGCAGGCGTTTGCCACCCGCTTTCTGAACTTCGGATACCGCCAGCGCACCGTGGCCGCAGGCCAGGCGGAGTTCGCCGTCGCTGATGGCAAGCAGGCTGCCGGGCACGCCTTCGCCGGCAACCGGTCTGGCCTGCCAGATCTTCAGCGGACTGCCTGCCAGCAACCCATAAGCGCCAGGGAACGGGTTGAAGGCGCGAATCTTTCGATCCAGTTGTTCGGCGTTCAGGGTCCAGTCCAGGCGCGCTTCTTCCTTGCTGATCTTGGTGGCGTAATTTGCCAGCGCGTCATCCTGTGGCGTGGCCTTGACCTGTCCGGCGGCGAGGTCGGGCAGCAAGCGCACGATCTCGCGCGCACCGAGTTCTGCCAGGCGGTCATGCAAACTGCCCGTGGTGTCGTCAGGCCGGATCGGCAAGGCGCTGCGGGTCAGCATCGCGCCGGTATCCAGACCCTTGTCCATCTGCATCAGCGTGATACCGGTTTCAATGTCGCCGGCTTCGATGGCGCGGTGGATCGGCGCCGCACCGCGCCAACGCGGCAGCAAAGAGGCGTGAATGTTGATGCAGCCGAGACGCGGCATGTCTAGCACGACTTCTGCGGCGTCGAGAATCGGCTGGCGCGCTGCTTCGGTCTTCAGGTTTTCCGGTTGCGCGACATCAATGCCATGCGCCAGCGCGATTTCCTTGACCGGGCTCATTTTCAGCTTCATACCGCGCCCGGCCGGGCGATCCGGTTGCGTCAGCACAAGCGGAATGTCATGCCCGGCGTCGATCAGCGCTTTCAACGCCAGCGCGGCGAATTCCGGCGTGCCGGCAAAGATCAGGCGCATCAGGCTTGCCTCACATGGCTTCCCGCGCCTGCTTGGTCAGCTTGTGCTTGATGCGGGTCTGTTTCAGGCGGGACAGGTATTCAACAAATACCTTGCCGTCGAGATGATCGATTTCGTGCTGGATGCAGATGGCAAGCAGGCCATGGGCATCGAGTTCAGCGACTTCTCCGGCCAGATTCATCGCGCTTACGCGGATATGTTCGGCGCGGGTGACATTGTCATAGATGCCGGGAACCGATAAACACCCTTCTTCATGCACGATCTCGCCTTCTTTCTGCACAATGCGCGGGTTGATCAGCGTCAGCAGCTGGTTTTTTTCTTCGCTGATGTCGACCACCAGCAGGCGGATATGGCGATCGATCTGCGTCGCAGCGAGGCCGATGCCGGGCGCGGCATACATGGTTTCCGCCATGTCGGCGGCCAGTTGGCGAATCTCGTTGGTGATTTCTGCGACCGGTTCGGCTACGGTATGCAGGCGTGGATCAGGGTAATGCAGAATTTTTAGCAGGGCCATAAACGTATGTCATCGATTGTCAGCGCTAAATTGAAGGCTAAATAGGGATAAAGTGGTTTAAGCTTTTCAACGGCTGAATTATAACGGCGTGAATCTGATACTTACCGCCGCCACTCATGAAGGGCAGGAACATGCGCACACTGATTTTGATTGCAGCTTTGGGTTTGGGTTCCGGTTTTGGCGTAACGCTCCGGGCTGACGAAATACGTCTCCAGGAGCAAGCGCCGGACCGCCATGTCGTGGTCAAGGGCGACACGCTTTGGGATATCTCCGAGAAATTCCTGAAAGACCCCTGGAAATGGCCTGAGGTCTGGGGATTCAACAAAGAGCAGATCAAGAACCCGCATCTGATTTATCCCGGCGATGTCGTGCTGCTGACGATGGAAGGCGGCAAACCGCGCTTGTCACTGGAGAGGCGGTTTGGCGAAACCGTCAAGTTGTCGCCCTCGATTCGTGGTGAACCGATCATCACCAAGGAAGCCGGCATTCCGGCAATTCCAGTCGCCGCCATCGCGCCTTTGCTGAGCAAAGGTGGCGTTGGCGATCCCGCCGATCTGGCGCAGGCGCCGATGATTCTCGGCTCCAGTGATGAGCGTGTGATGTTCGGCCCCGGCGACCGCGTCTATGCCAGCAAAGGCCCGGCGGATATCGTCGATTGGCGTGTGGTGCGTCTTGGTCAGGCGTTGAAGAATCCGGACGACCCGAAAGATATCCTCGCCTACGAGATGATCTATCTCGCCGAGGCACGCACCGAAGTGCCGGGTGATCCGCAGACGATTCGTATCCTGCGCACCGAACAGGAAGTGCTGGAGCGCGACCGTCTGGTGGCGGCCTGGAAAATGGAAGCGCCGCAATACATGCCGCATGCCCCCGAGAAACCGGTAAAGGCGAAGGTGGTTTCCGCGTTGGGTGGGCCGTTGTACGCCGGTACCTGGATGACGCTGGTGCTCGATAAGGGCAGCCGCGACGGGCTTGAAGAAGGGCATGTGCTGGCCTTGTTCCGTCCGGGACGTACGGTTGCCGATCCGAAATGCATCCGCGCCAATAAAATCGCTTTCCTGGCGGGTGGCGGTCGTGGTCATGCCGAAGACTGCGTAAAAGATGAAAACAACATGACTGCCTTGCCGGAAACGCGCAACGGCTTGGTCTTCGTTTACCGCGTCTTCAACAAGGTGGCCTACGCCCTGGTGATGAAGACGACGGAACCGGTGGCGGTGGGCGATCTGGCGCGCAATCCCTGAGATTGTGCTGATTTGCCGATTCTTGCCGACGCCAATGCCTGGCTGACCCTCGAAGCCATTCCTGGCCTCGGGCCGGATGCGGCGCAACGACTTTTGCGCGCGTTTGATCTTCCGGCCGACATCCTCGCTGCCCATCCGGCGCAATTGGAACCGTTGGTCGGCCAGACACTGGCGCGCGCGATCGCCCAAGGTGTTGATGCTGCCGCGTTGCAACCGGGGCTGGATTGGCTGGCGCA
>JAIFLB010000099.1 GCA_020049245.1 Betaproteobacteria bacterium
ATTACCTGGGCGAAGAAGTCACCGAAGCGGTCATCACCGTGCCGGCCTACTTCAACGATTCGCAGCGTCAGGCCACCAAGGACGCCGGCCGTATCGCCGGTCTGGAAGTCAAGCGCATCATCAACGAGCCGACTGCGGCCGCGCTGGCTTTCGGTATGGACAAGCAGGAAGGCGACCGCAAGATTGCCGTGTATGACCTCGGCGGCGGTACCTTCGACATCTCGATCATCGAGATCGCCGAAATTGACGGCGAACACCAGTTCGAAGTGCTGTCCACCAACGGCGACACCTTCCTCGGCGGTGAAGACTTTGACCAGCGCCTGATCGACTACATCATCGAAGAGTTCAAGAAAGAGCAGGGCGTTGATCTGAAGAAAGACGTGCTGTCGCTGCAGCGCCTGAAGGAAGCTGCGGAGAAGGCCAAGATCGAGCTGTCTTCCAATACCCAGACCGAAATCAATCTGCCTTACATCACGGCAGATGCTTCCGGCCCGAAACACCTGGTCATGAAGATCACCCGTGCCAAGTTCGAGAGCCTGGTCGAGGAACTGGTCAAGCGCACCATCGAGCCGTGCAAGATGGCGATCAAGGATGCCGGCGTGAAGGTTTCCGACATCGGCGACGTGATCCTGGTCGGCGGCATGACCCGCATGCCCAAGGTGCAGGAACTGGTGAAGGAGTTCTTCGGCAAGGATCCGCGCAAGGACGTCAATCCGGATGAAGCCGTCGCCGTGGGCGCCGCGATCCAGGGCGGTGTGCTGCAGGGTGAAGTCAAGGACGTGCTGCTGCTCGACGTGACTCCGTTGTCGCTGGGTATCGAAACCCTGGGCAGCGTGATGACCAAGCTGATCCCGAAGAACACCACCATCCCGACGCGCGCCAACCAGGTGTTCTCGACCGCCGATGACAACCAGACCGCAGTGACCATCCATGTGCTGCAGGGCGAGCGTGAAATCGCTTCCGGCAACAAGAGCCTTGGCCAGTTCAACCTGACCGACATCCCGCCGGCGCAGCGTGGCATGCCGCAGATCGAAGTTACTTTCGACATCGACGCCAACGGCATCCTGCACGTTTCTGCCAAGGACAAGGGCACCGGCAAGGAAGCCAAGATCACCATCAAGGCCAACTCCGGCTTGAGCGAGGCGGAAATCCAGAAGATGGTGCAGGACGCCGAAGCTAACGCCGCCGAAGACCACAAGGCGTTCGAACTGGCTACCGCACGCAATCAGGCCGACAGCATGGTGCATTCGGTGAAGAAGGCGCTGAAAGACTTTGGCGATAAGGTCGGCGCCGACGAAAAGGCCAAGATCGAAGCCGCGATCAACGACTGCGAAGCCGCGATCAAGTCCGGTGACAAGGAAGAGATCGAAGCCAAGACGCAAACCCTGGCCGAGGCCAGCCACAAGTTGTCCGAGCAGATGTATGCCAAGGATCAGGCTGCTGCTGGCGAACCCGGTGCGGATGCCGGCGCAGGCAAGAAGGACGACGATGTGGTCGATGCCGAGTTCGAGGAAGTAAAAGAGAAGTAACTCAAAACCCGGCGCGGGGATAACCCAGCGCCAGCCCGTAGGTTGGGCAAAGCGAAGCGTGCCCAACATCTTGGATTGTTGGGCACGCTTCGCTTTGCCCAACCTACGTTACTCATGCAATAACGGAATCAGGCATGTCTAAACGCGATTACTACGAAGTCCTCGGCGTCTCCAAGGGGGCTTCCGACGAAGAAATCAAGAAGGCCTTCAAGAAACTGGCCATGAAGCATCACCCTGACCGGAATCAGGGCGAGAAGGCTTCTGAAGAGAAGTTCAAGGAAGCGAAAGAGGCTTACGAAATACTTTCCGACGGCAACAAGCGCGCCGCCTACGACCAGTACGGGCATGCCGGCGTCGATCCGTCGATGGGCGGTGGCGCTGGAGGTTCAGGCAATTTCCGTGATTTCTCGGATGCGTTCTCCGACATTTTCGGCGATGTGTTTGGCGGCGGAGGCGGTCGCGGTGGTCGCTCGCATGTCTATCGCGGCGCCGACCTGCGTTACAACCTTGAAATCACGCTGGAAGAAGCGGCGCGCGGCACCGAGACCAAGATTCGGGTGCCGGTGCTGAGCGAATGCGAACACTGTCACGGCACCGGCGCCAAACCGGGCACTGAACCGACCACTTGCCCGACCTGCGGCGGCCATGGTCAGGTGCGCATGCAACAAGGCTTCTTCTCGGTACAGCAGGCGTGTCCGCGTTGCCATGGCAGCGGCAAGATCATCACCGATCCCTGCACGCATTGCCACGGAGAAGGCCGCATCAAGAAACACAAGACCCTGTCGGTGCGAATTCCGTCCGGCGTCGATGAAGGCGACCGCATTCGTCTTTCAGGCGAAGGCGAAGCCGGTATCAATGGCGGCCCGCCGGGCGATCTGTATGTCCAGATTCATCTCAAATCGCATCAGGTTTTCCAGCGCGACCACGATGATCTGCATTGCGAAATGCCGATTTCCTTCGCTACCGCTGCGCTGGGTGGCGAGATCGAGATTCCGACACTG
Source organism: Betaproteobacteria bacterium (assembly GCA_020049245.1). Classification (GTDB taxonomy): domain Bacteria; phylum Pseudomonadota; class Gammaproteobacteria; order Burkholderiales; family Thiobacillaceae; genus PFJX01. The sequence continues at coordinate 2,531 of JAIFLB010000099.1, forward strand.
GAAGGTCACGCCACCATCAAGATTCCGTCCGAAACCCAGTCCGGCAAGGTGTTCCGTCTACGCGGCAAGGGCATCAAAGGCGTGCGCAGCCAGCATCCGGGTGACTTGATGGCGCATGTGGTGGTGGAGACGCCTGTCAACCTAACCGATCGCCAGAAGGAACTGCTGCGCGAGTTCGATACCTGTTGCGCCGGCCACGAAGGCAAGCACAACCCGCGAGCCAAGGGCTTCATGGACAAGGTGAAGGATTTCTTCGCGCAGTAGGAAAACCGCTTGTGCGCCGCTTCTACCCGCGCGCGGACTGATTCATCCGCATCAGCCGTGTCGCCAACGAGTCGATGATGCGGCGCGAGAACGGCGCCGAGTAACGCATCAGCTCTTCTAGCATCGCGGGCGGCAGCACCAGCGCGGTGAGTTCGGTTTCCGCGCGCACAGTGGCGGTTCTGGGCTCGTTCAGCAGATAAGCCATCTCACCCAGCAGATTGCCTTCATCGATCTGCATCAGGCGCTTTTCGGTGTCACCGAATTGCTTGAACACGGCGGCTTTGCCGGCATAGATGAAGAAGGCTTCGCGCGTGGTATCGCCTTCACTGATCAAGGTTTCTCCGCTCGCATAAGTGCGGCCATATCGAGCCAGAAGACGGTTTGATCGCTTGAACACAATCGATTCCAGCTTGTTGGCGCCGCCGCCGAGAAACAGTTTTTCCATCGCCGCGACATCGATCTTGGTCAGCGCGTATAGAAACTGTGCCCAGAAATAGAACGCCATGCAGGCGAAATAGGCGCCGATCAGGATGAACACAACGCCACCCAGCGCCCCGTAAACCGCCTGATATTTCTCAACCTGGAAAAACACGCCGAAGCCATAGAAAAATGCCGCCATGGTCAGTGTGGCCAGCGCGCTGACCAGCAGGGTCGGACGCGGCGGAGGCCGGCGCAGCGGCAGATTGCGCAGCGCGGTATAGAACAACGTCCAAACCATCAGTAGCACGAGGACGCTGTTGAGTCCTTTCAGCAATGCCGTGCGTGATGCGCCAAGCAGATCGACGCTGGCAAGAAAGGTCAGGCTGGCCTGGATGGTGACCGAAACCGCTACCAGCGCAAACATCAACGGAATGATCACCAGTGGCAACAGCCAGTTGAGAACGAATGGGCGCTTCGATTCATCTGGAAAAATGACCCGGAACGCGCTTTGCACCGCATTCACCAGCCCGCGCGATGACAGCACCAGCGTTAGCAGGCCGACGCCGCTGGCGGCAGCCTGGGCCTTCTGCGGAATCACGCCAAGGCTGGAAAGCTGGTCCAGGTTGAATTGCTCGTAGAGGGCGGCCAGCAGGATCACCGCCGGCGTCGAATTTTCCGCCAGCACCGCCAGGTACTGCGCGGCGTAGGTCAACAACAAGATCAGCGGTGCGGCAGAAAGCAGGAAATAGAACGCGGTTGCCGCAGCATGATTTTGCAGTTCGTTCTTGATGAACAGGCGCAAGGTGGTCGCCACCGCTTGCAATAGACCATCCAGCCCGTTGCGCCGGTTTTCGCTCAGGTGGGGTAGTCTTGGTTTAATTCTGGCAGGCGGCAGGTTTGGTGGCATGGCAGAGTTGCAGTGGACGATTCCGAGCCACATCGTAACGGAACAACCTTAAGCTGGATCGGGATGCCATTCTGCTATGACGAAACCTTTCAGTGAATCAACGATTCAGCTTGGCCAGGCTCCATTGGTTGCCTCCAGCATGCTTGCTCGAATACATGGCGCGATCCGCGGCGGTCATCAATTCATCGACCGAGTTGCCATGCATTGGGAAGAGCGCGATGCCGACACTGACTTTCAGACAGCCTGATTGGCCATCAATGCATTCGAGATTGCTGATGCCGGCGACGATGCGGTCGCAGAAACTGCGGATGTGCTCATCGCCATGCAGATTGGGACACACCAGCGCGAATTCATCGCCGCCCAAACGCGCCACCGTATCGCTTTCGCGCGCCAGATGGAGCAGGGCGGTCGCCACCTTTTGCAATGCGAGGTCACCGGCGGCATGGCCGAAATGGTCATTGATCGGCTTGAATCCATCCAGGTCCAGAACCAAGACCGCCAGCAACTTGTGCTCCTGCGCTGCGATCACCAGTCCGGCATCAAGCGCTTCGCGCAGCGCAGCACGGTTGTACAGGCCAGTCAGAACATCGTGCTGCGCGGCTTCGCGCCAGTGGTGGCCAGCCTTGGCAACCTGGTGATATTGCTTGACCAGACCCAGCACGATGACCAGGAAGTTGGCCATCGCCAAAATGAAAGCGCTGGTCTGAACCGCCCGCAGTTCGGTAATCCGGCGCACCGAACTGTGTTCAAGCGCGCTCGTGAGGCGGTTCATGTTGGCCAGGATTTCACGGTTGTTGCTGACCATGTAATCCTTTTCCCAAAGGTACGTTGCATCCGTTCCAATCGGCATCTGGGTCAAACTGTCGAGTCTTTTGGCGACAGGCTTGAAAAGTTGCAGCGCTACATTCAGGGGTTTACGGCCGGCGTCTTCACTGACTTGCTGCAGTTCGACCTGCTTGCCATCGCCGCCGGTAGCGACGCCGCCCTGATCGAAGGCGCGCAGCGTGGTCGCGAACAGGCGGTAAGCTTGCTCCAATTCCTTCCTTGCATCTGCGCGCTGCGCCGGATCTGCAGCATGATTGATCAGCAACAGGGTCTTGGTGATTTGTTGCGACAACATGCGCTGGCGGCCAGCCAGGTTGATCGCGACCGCATCACGAGCCACCTGCTCGGCGATCCATAAATTGATCACCAGCACACTCAGATCAAGAATGACAAATAGCGTGATCGCAATCGCCAGGCGACGCGGGGATCCAATTAGGTAATGGACTGGTATGGGCATGTGGCCGCGAATATCTCACAACTTGCTTACAAATTCCTTATGACAGTAGAGGGCGGCAGACACGAAAAATCGCGGAGATAAATCCGCGCGATAGAATTCGCACTGTCCCGATTTCTGAAAGCTTTTTCATGTCCTTGATTCGTCCATTCCCCGCCCTGCGTCCCGCGCCCGGTCGCGCCCCGGAAGTCATCGCGCCGCCCTACGATGTGCTGAATACCGCCGAAGCGCGGCTGATGGCGGAAGGCCGGCCATGGAGTTTTCTGCATATTTCGAAGCCGGAAATCGACCTGCCGCCGGATACCGATCCGTATGCACCCGAGGTTTACGCAAAGGCAGCGGAAAACCTGCACAAGATGATTGCCGCCGGCGTTCTGGTTCAGGATGGCGAAGCCGGCTATTACGCCTATCGCCTGATCATGGGTGAGCATGTCCAGGTCGGCCTGGTTGCCGCCGCCAGCGTGGCGGACTACGACACCAACCGCATCCGCAAACATGAATTTACCCGGCCCGACAAGGAAGACGACCGTGTCCGCCAGATCGAGGCATTGAACGCGCAGACCGGTCCGGTATTGCTGGCTTACCCGCATCAAGCCGAAGTCGATGCGATCCTCGCCGCCGCGACGCAGCACGCGCCGGATGCCGATGGGGTTGCCGAGTCTGGTGTTCGCCACACACTTTGGGCGATCCACGATGCCGCAACGCTGGCGCGCCTGACCGATCTGTTCGATGCGATGCCGGCGCTGTACATCGCCGATGGCCATCACCGTTCCGCCTCCGCCAGTCGTATCTGTGCATCGCGCCGCGCTTCAAATAGCCAACACAGCGGCGATGAGGCCTACAACTATTTCCTGTCGGTGATCTTCCCGCATCACCAGATGCGCATCCTCGATTACAACCGCGTCATCAAGGACTTGAACGGTCTCTCAGAACCGGAGTTCATGGCGCGCGTGGCGGAGAGTTTCATGATTGAAATGAGCGATTCGCCGGTGAAGCCGGCACGGACTGGCGAATTCGGCCTTTACATGAATGGCCGCTGGACCACCCTGACCATCCGTCCCGACCTGATTCCGCGCGATCCGGTCGGCCGGCTCGATGTCAGCCTGCTGCAGAACAACCTGATCGCACCGATTCTGGGTATCGAGGATCCACGTCGCGACAAGCGCATCGATTTCGTCGGTGGCATTCGCGGCCTGGCCGAACTGGAAAAGCGGGTTGATTCGGGCGAGATGGCGCTGGCGCTGGCTTTGCATCCCACCAGCATGGAAGACCTGATGGCGGTAGCCGATGCCAACGAGGTGATGCCGCCGAAATCGACCTGGTTCGAACCCAAGCTGGCGGACGGAATGGCGTCCCACATGCTGAAATAGTCCGGCTGCCTGACCTCCGTCTGACGCACTAACGCCGCTTTATGTCATGACATTGTCATGACATAAAGCGGCGTTAGTTTTTTGGTAATTTAGTTCAGGCATTCTGAAATGGACAAGTGTCAATACAATCAGATGCTTATTGCAAGCAGTGCAGTTGGCCTTGATCTTGCTCATATGCGCTACCGCATCAACCTGTTTTGTCAGGCAAGCATTGCTGACCCGAGGGACGCGTTGCGGCGTGGGTATGAAACAAGTATTCAACTTTATGGAGTCAGGAATGAACATTTTGCGCAGAAACGTACTGAAGGGTGCTGGCGCCGCCGGCGCGGTGAGCGTCGCGATGGCAGCCGGACTGCTGAAGCCGGGCA
>JAIFLB010000056.1 GCA_020049245.1 Betaproteobacteria bacterium
GGCTGCTACCACGGCCACGCCGACAGCCTGCTGGTGAAAGCCGGCTCCGGCCTGTTGACTTTCGGCCAGCCGAGTTCCGCCGGCGTGCCGGCCGACTGTTCCGGCCATACCGTGGTGCTCGATTACAACGACATCGACCAGGTCAACCAGCTCTTTGCTGCCAAGGGCAACGAAATCGCCTGCATCATCGTCGAAGCCGTCGCCGGCAACATGAACCTGATCAAGCCGAAACCCGGCTTCCTCGAATGCCTGCGCGAGAACTGCACCCAATACGGCGCGGTGCTGATTTTTGATGAAGTGATGACCGGTTTCCGCGTCGGCAAAGGTTCCGTGCAAGGTCTGTACGGCATCACGCCCGACCTGACCACGCTCGGAAAAGTCATCGGTGGCGGCCTGCCGGTCGGCGCTTTCGGCGGTAAGGCCGAAATCATGGACAAACTGGCACCGCTCGGCCCGGTGTATCAGGCCGGCACGCTGTCTGGCAACCCGGTGGCGGTGGCCGCCGGCCTGAAGACGCTGGAGAAGATTTCCACGCCCGGCTTCTATGAAGCGCTCACCGCCAAGACCGAACGCCTGTGCGCCGGCATCACCGCCGCCGCGCGCGAGGCTGGCATTCTCGCCTGCGCCGACTCGGTCGGTGGCATGTTCGGCGTCTACTTCCGCGCCACGCCGCCGACGTCGTATGCCGAAGTCATGGACAGCGACAAGGAAGGCTTCAACCGCTTCTATCATTTGATGCTGCACGAAGGCGTTTACCTCGCGCCATCCGCGTTCGAGGCAGGCTTTGTCTCCGCCGCGCACAGCGACGCCGACATCGACGCCACGATTGCTGCCGCCGCGAAGTGTTTCGAGAAGTTGAGCGCATGAGCGACGGGCTTTCCGCGGAAGACAGCTTCCGCCTGCAAGTCCTGCTGGCGCAGGATCTGAAAGCGATCCGGATCGACGAATCGACGCTGACGCTGCACGCGCTGACCGACAAGGGCGAGGCCAGCATTCCGCTATCGCCCAATTGCCGGGAAGACAAATACCTGCGCCAGGTGCGCGAACTGTTATCCGGCCATGCGCTCGGATCACCCGGCGGCTATCCGGTGTTTCTCACCCGCTGGACCCGGCACGGCCAGATGGCCGGCGTCAATCTGGGCAAGCTGCTGCTCACCGGCGAACCGGAAGCCGTCGTCGCTGTCGTGCATTCGCCCGGCCTCACCGACGAACTGGCGCGGCATGCCTGGTGGACGCTGCCAACCATCGAAAACGCCCGCCTGATGCTCAGCCGCGAAGCCGTCGCGCAAGGCCCGATGGGGCGTGTGCTGGCCGACTTTCTGGTCGAGCATCTGCCGTTTCTGCAGGACGACCATCTCGGCATCATCGATACCGTCGCAGTGTTGATCTACTCCAACGCGGTCACACCGGCCGGGCTGGAAACCATGTGGAAATTCGGCCGACGCAGCAATACGCATTTCGTCGCGTTTCTTGAAATGGCCGCCGGCCAGTTGCCGCTGCCGCTCAACGCGCACGCCTTGCATGACGAGATCGTCACCCTGTTGAGCGGCGAACCCCATGCGGCAGCCCACGTCCTGGAGCGCGCATTGTCCAGCCAGGGACAGACCTTCCTCGACGCGGCCGCCGACGTGCTCGAACGGCCGGAAACCCAGGAAGTGGTCAGTCGCACGTTGAATGCTATCGGCCGCTATCTTTCATCCCAGATCAACTTGAACGAACTCGCAACCAGCCCCGGCGCCGCCTGGCATCCGCATGCTGATATGTTGGCAGCGGCGGCGCGCCTGGCACGTCGCGACGACAGCCTGATCCAACCCATCTTTGCGCGCTCAACCGCCATCGGTTCATTGATGCGGCGCAAGATTGAGCCAGTCCTGACCCCGCTTTTGCAGGACATTTCCATTTTGCGCGGGAGATAAGAACCAGCCTTCGCCAACAACCAACAACCAACAACCGACAACTTAGACAGGAGAACCAGAGTGAACCAAGAGCCGCTCATCTCATCGGAAGCCTTCGATTACCTGCGCAACCTCGGTGTAGCGCCCTACACCAAAATGAATGATTCCTCACGTGAACAATTGGGCGACGGAGTGCGCCTGCTGATCAACTCACCTGACTGAAAAATCATGGGAAAAACCACTCTCATCGTCGGCGGCGTCGCCGGCGGCGCATCTTGCGCAGCGCGCCTGCGCCGCAACGACGAACAGGCCAGAATCATTGTGCTCGAACGCGGCCCGCATGTTTCATTCGCCAACTGCGGCCTGCCCTATTACGTCAGCGGCGTCATCGCGAATGAAGAAGACCTGCTGCTGGCGACGCCGGAATTCTTTCAGCGTCGTTTCAACATCGACGTGCGCACCGGCCACAACGTCACCGCCATCGACCGCGCCAACAAAGTCGTCCAGGTCAGCCGCGACGATGGCAGCAGCGAGCAGATCGCCTACGATCATTTGGTACTGTCACCCGGCGCGCAGCCGATCCAGCCGCCGATTCCCGGCATCGACCTGCCTGGCATTTTTTCCTTGCGCACGGTGCCGGACAGCAACCAGATCAAGCAGTGGATCAAGCGTTACGACGTGCGCCACGCGGTCGTCGTCGGTGGCGGTTTTATCGGCCTGGAAGTCACCGAAAACCTGCATCACCTGGAAATCGGCGTCACCCTGATCCAGCGCGATCCGCAGATCATGACCACGATCGATCCGGAGATGGTGCAGCCGATGACCAACGCGGTGCGCGCCGCCGGCATCGATCTGCGCCTGAATACTGAAGTCAGCCGCATCGACAGCACGACCAGCGATGGTGCGCCCGGACCGCTGCGCATCACCCTGTCGAATGGCGATCAACTGGTCACCGACATGCTGATCCTGGCCATCGGTGTGCGTCCGGACACCGAATTGGCGCAGTCATGCGGGCTGGAAACCAACAGCCGCGGCCACATCGTCGTCGACTCCCGCATGCAAACCTCGGACCCATCGATCTTCGCGGTGGGCGATGCGGTCGAAGTGCAATGCGCGATCACCGGCAAACGCACCGCGCTGCCATTGGCCGGCCCCGCCAACCGGCAAGGTCGCATGGTCGCCGACATCATCACCGGCAAGCGGCGCGGTTTTCGCGGCGTGCAAGGCACCGCTGTTTGCGGCGCCTTCGGCCTCACGCTGGCCAGCACCGGTCTCAACGAGCGCACCCTGCGCAGCCACAAGACACCCTACGAAGCGGTCTACATTCATCCGCGCAACCATGTTGGCTACTACCCGGGCGCCAAGACCATCAACATGAAACTGCTCTACGACACCGGCAGCGGCCGCGTCCTGGGCGCGCAAGCGATCGGCCCGGATGGCGCCGAACGCCGCATCGACGTCATCGCGATGGCGATCCAGATGGGTGCAACAGTGTTCGATCTGGAAGAAGCAGAACTCTGCTACGCCCCCCAATACGGCGGCGCCAAAGACCCGGTCAACCTGGCCGGCATGGTCGCGGCCAACGCCATGCGCGGCGATCTGCCGATCACGCACTGGAACGAAATCGGCTGCCAAACCGCGCTGGTGCTCGATGTCCGCACCGCCGGCGAGTTGCAGCAAGACCCGATGCCCTGCGGCAAGCACATCCCGATCGACGAACTGCGTGATCGCCTGAGCGAATTGCAGAAAGACAAACCGATCCAGGTCGTCTGCGGCGTCGGCATCCGCGCCTACAACGCCATCTGCATGCTGCGCCAAAACGGCTTCCAGGCCAGCTTGCTGTCCGGCGGCGTGTCTACCTGGATGCATCTGGATACAAGCCCGGGAAATAACTGAGCAGCGGGTCTTGCGTCTGAACCGCCCTGCCCGAGCTGACACGTCAATGCCAAGGCAGAGGGGGGATCGGGATGGCGGAAACCGTATCCGTCCCAAAATGCTCTCGGATGCAGCGCAGCGGAATCCGGGAGATGCCGAGCGTGGAGGTATGGAGTGTGCAAACACCCCGGATTCCACCCGCGTAGCGACGGTGGACAGTTCAACGGTCTTTGCGGCGGGCTCCATCCAGGCTACCTCGCTTATGAATACCGAAGCTGTCCCACTCACCCTTGACCTCATCGACGCTTGAAAATACATTCCATTGATGGAATATATTGTCTTGGTTATAGTGACGCCATGAAATGGGAAGTCGAATACACCGATGAGTTCGGCAACTGGTGGAGCGGCCTGTCTGAAGAGGAGCAGGAAGCGCTGGCCGCCTCAGTGCGTTTGCTCGAAGTACACGGCCCGGCGTTGGGCTTCCCGCACAGCAGTGGCATCAAAGGGTCGAAGCACAGCCACATGCGGGAACTTCGCACGCAGCGTGGTGGCAGGCCATTGCGTACCCTGTACGCCTTCGACCCGCAACGAGCAGCCATCCTGCTGATCGGCGGGGACAAGACCGGGGACGACCGTTGGTACGACATCCACGTTCCCATGGCTGACCGACTGTACGACGAACACCTGGAGCAACTTCGAAAGGAAGGGCGAATCGATGGCTAAGAAATTTTCAGAACTGCGCGCGCGTATGTCTCCCGAATCTCAGGCACGGGCCGATGCCCAAACTCAAGCCATGCTGGCCGAAATGCCACTCAACGAACTGCGTCAAGCACGTGGACTATCGCAAAAGATGCTGGCCGAAGTCTTGCACGTCCAGCAACCCTCCATTGCGAAGCTGGAGAAACGCACGGATATGTACCTCTCCACGCTGCGTAGCCATATCGAGGCCATGGGCGGCCAACTGGAGGTGGTAGCGCGCTTTCCTGACGGTGCGGTAAAGATCAGCAATTTCTCCGACCTGGAAAGCAACATTACGACCTGAACTGCGCCGGATCATCATGCTGGGTGTCTCGATATCAGGTCTATTAAACCGTGGTACGTCCCCAATGCCGCTATCCGGCGGCGTATCCACCTGGATGCATCTGGATACAACCCCGGGAAATAACTGAGCAGCGGGTCACTTATTGCAATGTGTCATTTTCGGGTTGCTGCTTGATGGCCAGGACGGCACCAGTGTCACTGGCTGGAATCGAGCCGGTACACGGTGAGAGTGCGCTGATAGCGCCAGTCATCCCGCCTAAAACGAGTACCACAACACGGCGAAGAAATGGCAGGTAGTGCCAGCCATGACAAAGAGGTGCCAGACAAAATGGCCGAATTTGTAACGCGCGTCGGTCAGGTAGAAAAAGACGCCTAGCGTGTAAGCGAGTCCGCCTGCAACCAGCCAACCGACGCCAGCAATCGATACACGTTCCAGCAATGGCACCGCCGCGATCACCACCAGCCAGCCCATCGCCAGATAGAGGCCGGTCGAAAGCAGTGGATGCGACAGTTTATCGAATGCTTTGAGCACCAGCCCAGCGGCTGCAAGCCCCCATATCAACCCGAATAACGTCCATCCCCAGGCGCCATTCAGGACACCCAGCGAGAAGGGGGTATAGGTGCCGGCGATGAACAGGAAGATTGCGCCGTGGTCAATCTTCCCGCACAGGTTTTTGGCGCGTCCCGGCGGCAGCGCGTGATAGAGCGTCGAACTGAAGTACAACATCACCATGGTGATGGCGAAGACGCTGGCGCCGACGATGTTCAGCGCATTTCCCTGACGCGCGCTGGTGATGATCAGGACCGGCGCGGCGCACAGCGCCAGCAGAAAGCCAAAGCCATGACTCAGGCTGTTGGCGCGTTCTTCCGCATTCGATTGAGGGCGATTCTGCATGTAGTGTCCAAAGCGCGGCCTAAGTAGCCAGTTTCATACTCTTTTCAGAAACGTGTTCATTCTGCCGCAAACCCCCATCTCACTCCGCAAACCCCAGCCTGGCCGAGACCCTGCGTGCCGCTTCCTGCACCAGCTTGACCCAATCCATCTGCCGCCGTTCCATCGGCGCCGAGACTGACAGACCCGCCACCGCAGCGCCGGTTGCGTCGCGGATCAGCGCGCCGATGCAGCCGACGCCGAGTTCCGCTTCTTCGTCATCCAGCGCGTAGCCGCGCGCGCTGCAGATGCCGATGTCTTCCAGCAGCGTTTTGACGTCGTGCCGGGTGTTGGCGGTGTAGGCCGGCAGGCGGGTGCGTTTGGCGTAGTCGCGCGTCGCGGCGGCGCCGGCTTCGCCCAGCATCAGCTTGCCGACGGCGGTGACATGCAACGGCGCGCGGCTGCCGATCAGTTGCTCGACGCGCATCATGCGGTTCGGCGTGACGCGTTCGACGTACACCATCTCGTCGCCCTGGCGCACAGTGAGGTTCACCGTTTCGCCAACCTGATCGCGCAGCCATTCCATTTCCGGCCGCGCCACCGCCCGCACATCGAGGCCGACGCGGACCTTCGCCGCCAGTTGCAGCAAATGCGGACCGAGCAGGTAGAGGCCGGCTTCATCACGGGCGACGAAGCCATGCTGGATCAGCGAAGCCAGAATGCGAAACGCGGTCGATGGATGCAGGCCGGTTTCCGCTGAAAGAATCTTCAAGGAGGTGCTGCCGTCCTGCGCGGCGAGGGAATCGAGCAACGCAGCCATGCGGTCGATGACTTGTATGGGGGAGGTTTTGTCTTCGTTCATATTTCGCATTATGAAACGTAATCTGCATTGTGAAAAGTCGATTGTTTCTGTAAAGTATTTCCCAACGCCACTTACCCCTTCACTTTCCCCTTGGAGCCCAACATGAACGCAACCACCCTCCCCGCCGATCTCGCCCCGGAATTCTGCACCGGCATCCAGTATTACGCTCCTGCCTGGCCCGGTTTTGCCGAGCATGCCGGCGAGCCCGCGATTGCCGCCAACATGAAAGCCATCGCCAGCGCCAACTCCACTGCCGCCGCGTATCAGACTCTGATGGCCGCCGACGCGTTGCGCTATCTGACCCTGCAAATCTGCGGCGCCGAGGCTTATGCCGCGCTGGTGATGCTGGGCCACACCAATATCGTCACCGAAGTCGGCCACCACGCACCCGGTTTCTACTCGGCGATGTTCCTCGACCGTTCTTTGGAAGAAATGGGCATCAACAACGTGCAGCAATTGCGCGACCGTTTCCGCGAGAAGCATGGCCTGCTCGGCCACCTGTCCGGCGCAATTCCCGGCCTGCTCGCCCCCGCCGGTCCGCTCGGCCAGGGCCAGCATTTCGCCATGGCAGGCGCGCTGCTGCATCCCGGCACGCTGTTCCCGGTGACCATCGGCGACGGCGGCATGGGCGAGCCGTACATCCTGAATTCGATGATGCACTTCAACACCGCGTACCCGAAGGTGACCAACTTCCTGCCGGTGCTGATCTGGAACGGCTACAGCCAGGAACACCATTCGATGTGCACCACCTGGAGCAACGCCGAAATGACGGCGTACTGGAAAGGCCACGGCTTTGAAAACGTTTACCTGGTCGATGCGAAGAACTTTGACGATCAGGATCAGGTTGGCGCCTATGTCGACAGCACCGCGTTTGCCTTCGATCGTCGCCAGGATTTCGCCGCCGCTGTGTTGCAAGCCGCCGACAGCGCCGCCAAAAGCGCACTGGGTGGCAAGCGCACGGTCATGATCCTGAAGCAGTTGAAGGGCGCCGGCGTGCACAAGGTGGGCGCCAAGGCGCACAACCTGTACCCGGCCGATACGCTGGATGCCGAGCACATCATCGCCGGCCTGCAGCGCCGCGCGCTGGCGCCGGAGGCCTGGCAGATCGTGCGTGACAACTTCACCCGCGCCGGTGGTGGCCCCGCCGCCAAGACCGTGGTGACCGAACATGTGCTCGACATCGTGCCGTTGCCCGAGTTGCCGATTCGCGCCTTTGAGCCGGGCGAGAAACAGGTGCCGGCAACCGCCTTTGGCGCGCTGGTTGCCGCCGTCGGCCAGAGCGATCCGTACTTTGTGGTGACCAACGCCGATGGCAACGAAGCCAGTGCGATGGCCAACATCAACGCCGCACTGAAAATTCGTCACCCGGTGGAAGACCCGCTGTACTTCCAGGAGCCGAACGGCCAGGTCTACGAGCCGCTCAATGAAGATGCGTGCGCCGGACTCGCTGCGGGCATGGCGTTGTTCGGTGCGCGTTCGATCTGGCTGTCGTATGAAAGCTTCGCCATCAACGGCTGGCCGATCGTGCAAACCGTGACCCAGGCGATGGCCGAACTACGCCGCAAGACGCCGTCGTTCGTCTGCATGTTCACCGCCGGCGCGCTGGAACAGGGCCGCAACGGCTGGACTCACCAACGTCCGGAAATCGAGAACTACTTCGCAGCGCAAATGCGCAACGGCAACATGTATCCGCTGTTCCCGTGCGACGCCAATCAGATCCAGGTCGCCTACGACTGGGCGCTGGGCACGCACAACAAGGGCATCGCGATCATCGCCTCGAAGTCGCCGCTGCCGGTTTACACGACGCTGGATCAGGCGCGTGAAGGTATCGAACGCGGCGCGATCACGCTGTATGAAAGCAAGTCTGGTAGCAAAACCGTGGTGTTCGCGGTGACTGGCGACATGGTGCTGCTGCCGGTATTCGAGGCGAAGGACAAGCTGGAAGCCGCCGGCCACAAGGTTCGCATCGTCAGCGCCGCCAACCCGCGCCGGCTGTATCGCCCGACCGATGTGTCGTGGGATACCGTGTCGGAACCCGACAACGCGTTCATGGATGACGACCATTTCAATGCCTTGTTCGATGCGGATGCGCTGATCGGCGTCACCGGCGGCCCGTCCGGCCCGCTGGAGCCGATCATGCTGCGCACCCGCGCCGCCCGCCGCGACGTGATGGCCTGGAAGCGCGGCGAAACCACCGCCAGCCCGGGTGAAATCATGGCCTTCAATGGCTTGACCGGCGAAGCGATGGCGGCACGGGCGATGGCGCTTTTGGGGTAAACCCACTTCTCCCGCAAGCGGGGCAACCAGAGACTTGGCCGACGTTTTTTTCGGCCTAGTCGGTTGGCTGGTCGTTCCATCAGAAGGACCGGGGATGAGGGGCCTTTCGCTGGCCTCGCTGATATAACCGCCCTCTCCCCAACCCCTCCCCCGCCTGCGGGGGAGGGGCTTGAACACCTTGACCGGATAGGTAGCCATGACCCAAACCAAAATCATCGTCCTCGACGACGACCCGACCGGTTCGCAGACGGTGCATTCCTGCCAGTTGTTGACGCGCTGGGATGCTGCCACGTTGCAGGAAGCGCTCACCGACGACTCGCCCCTGTTCTTTGTGCTGACCAACACACGCGGCATGGATGCGACGCGGGCGGCGGCAGTGACGCGGGAAGTCTGCCAAAACATGAAGTTGGCGCTGGCTGACTTGGCGGCGGGCGGCAAGCTGTTCAACCCGATCTTCGTCAGCCGCTCGGATTCCACCCTGCGCGGGCATTACCCGGTGGAAACCGATGTCATGGCGGAAGAGCTCGGTAGTTTCGATGCCCATTTCCTGACCCCTGCCTTTTTCGAAGGTGGCCGTTTTACCCGCGACAGCATTCATTATCTGATCGTCAACGGCGTGCCGACGCCGGTGCATGAAACCGAATTCGCGCGCGATTCGGTGTTCGGTTATCGGCACAGCTATCTGCCAGATTACGTCGAGGAAAAGACTGCCGGGCGAATCAAGGCGAGCGAGGTTGAACGCTTCGTACTGGCCGACGTGCGCGGAGATGTGTCTGACCGACTCATCGCACTAAAAGGCAACCGCTGTTGCGTCGTCGATGCTGAATACCAGTCCGATCTGAATCATTTTGCCGAACAGCTCACCGCCGCTGCCGCGCAGGGCAAGCGTTTCCTGTTCCGCTCCGCCGCCAGCCTGCTTACCGCGCTGGCCAAACTGCCGCCGCAACCGGTAGCCGCAGAGGCAATGCATGCCTACGTGAAAGACAACAAGCCAGGCGCAGTGATCGTCGGCTCGCACGTCAAGAAGACCACCGCGCAACTGGCCATCCTGCTCGAACAGCCCGGCATCGTGCCGTTGGAAGTCGATGTCGACCGGATCGAGAGCGAGCGCGAAAAATTGTTGACGGAAATCCAGACCCAGGCGCGCGATGCGCATGCCCAGGGCAGAACATCGGTGATCTACACCAGCCGCATCGAACGCCAGTTTCCCGACCAGGCGACACGACTGGCCTTCGGCGAGGCGGTATCCGCCTTCCTGATGGACGTCGTGCGCAGTCTGCCGACCACGCTGGGATTCCTGATCAGCAAGGGCGGCATCACCTCCAACGACGTGCTGTCCGATGGCCTGGCACTGCGCACCTCCACCGTACTCGGCCAGATTCTGCCCGGCTGCTCGGTGGTGCGCTGCCCCGAAGACCATCCGCGCTATCCGAATTTGCCAGTGGTGATCTTTCCCGGAAACGTTGGCGACGACGCCGCGTTGGCGACGGCATATCAGCGGCTTTCGGCACCGGATTTGTCATAATCGAACCATGCAACGCAACCCTCGTAGGGCGGGAAAGCCGATAGGCGCCTTCCGCCGAATGAATGTCCCACCTTCCGGCGGAAGGCGCCTATCGGCTTTTCCGCCCTACTGTTCAAGATGACACCCACTTTCATCACTGCGCTGAAATCCGCGCTGCCGCCGCAATCGTTGCTGATCGAACCGGAGGCGCTGCGCCCCTACGAGTGCGACGGCCTTTCCGCCTATCGGCAAGTGCCGCTGGCTGTGTGCCTGCCGGAAACGCTGGAACAGGCGCAAGCGGTGTTGCGCATCTGTCGCGAGCACAAGGTGCCAGTGGTCGCGCGCGGCGCTGGTACCGGTTTGTCTGGCGGCGCGCTGCCGTTGGCTGATGGCGTGATCCTGTCACTGGCGCGGTTCAACAGGATTTTGCAGATCGACGCCGAAAACCGCCTGGCACGCGTGCAACCCGGTGTGCGCAACCTGGCCATTTCCGAGGCGGTGGCGCATCTTGGCTTGTATTACGCACCGGACCCGTCATCGCAGATCGCCTGTTCCATCGGCGGCAACGTGGCGGAAAACTCCGGTGGCGTGCATTGCCTGAAATACGGGCTGACCGTGCACAACCTGCTGGCGCTGAAGGTGCTGACCATTGATGGCGAATTGCTGGAGATCGGTGCGGCGGACAACCCTGGCGCGCTCGACAGTCCCGGCTACGACTTGCTGGCATTGATGACCGGCTCGGAAGGCCTGCTCGGCATCGTCGTCGAAGTCACCGTCAAACTGTTGGTCAAGCCGG
>JAIFLB010000131.1 GCA_020049245.1 Betaproteobacteria bacterium
ACTTGGCGAGCCGGAAGGCACCCGGGTCGTACTTTAATGAGGAATGAAGCATGATTGCCGAGATCAAGAAAGCCGCTGAAGAAAAGATGAGGAAGTCTGTCGAGTCGCTCAAGGCAGACTTTGGCAAGGTTCGCACCGGGCGCGCCACCACCGGCATCCTGGATCACGTCAAGGTGGATTATTACGGCACTCCCACGCTGATCAGCCAGGTGTCCAACCTGACGCTGGTTGACGCACATACCCTGGGTGTCCAGGCCTATGAAAAGAACATGCTTGGCAAGATCGAGAAAGCCATTCGTGATGCCGATCTTGGACTGAACCCGTCCAATATGGGCGAAATGCTGCGTGTGCCGATGCCGCCGCTGACCGAAGAGCGCCGCAAGGAGTTGGTCAAGCTGGTGCGTGGCGAGGCGGAAAATGGCAAGGTTGCCATTCGCAATATCCGTCGGGACGCCATTGCACATCTAAAAGATTTACTTAAAAACAAAGAGATCAGCGAGGATGACGAGCGTCGTGCCGCCGATGAAATCCAGAAACTGACCGACAAATTCATCGCCGAGCAGGAAAAACATCTGGCCGATAAAGAAAAGGACCTGATGGCGGTCTGAGTTTTCGGGCATATTGCCAGCCATCATGATCAAACGATTTTTCAGCTCAACCGCCGAAGTCCCTGATTCCGTTGAGGTTCCTCGCCATGTCGCCATCATTATGGACGGCAATGGCCGGTGGGCGAAAAAGCGTTTCCTGCCGCGCGTCGCCGGACATGCCCAAGGAGTAGATCGGGTACGCGGTATTGTTGAAGCCTGCATCGAACGTGGTATCGAGTACCTGACCTTGTTCGCCTTCAGTTCGGAAAACTGGCGGCGTCCGCAGGAAGAGGTTTCGCGTCTGATGGAACTGTTTGTCATGGCGCTGGAGCGTGAAGTGACGCGCATGCATCGCAATGGTGTTTGTTTGCGCGTCGTCGGTGATCTGGCGCGTTTCGACCAGAACTTGCGTGATTTGATCGAGCAAGGCGAAGCCCGCACTCAGGAAAACCATCGACTTACGCTCACCATCTGCGCCAATTATGGTGGTCGCTGGGACATCCTCAACGCAGTCAACAACTGGCGTCGCGATAATCCGGATTCGGTTGATTTGAGCGAAGAGGCGTTGTCGCCTTATCTATCGATGCACTATGCACCGGAACCGGATTTGTTCATTCGCACCGGTGGAGAGCAACGCATCAGCAATTTCCTGCTCTGGCAACTGGCATATACCGAGCTGTATTTCACCGAGACGCTATGGCCGGATTTCGATGCCGAAAAGCTAGATCTGGCAATCGACTCTTTCCGCAAACGAGAGCGCCGCTTCGGCCGCACCAGTGAGCAGCTTCTTGAGCGCTAAACCTGTCAACTCTGGTCTGCAAGCCCGTATTGCCACCGCAGTGCCGCTGATTGCCGGCTTCCTTGTCGCGCTCTATTTTGCGCCGCTGGCGTTGTGGATCGGTCTGACTGGGTTGGTTCTGTTCCTGGCCGCGCTGGAGTGGGGCAAGATGGCGGGCCTGGAAAAGCCAGCCACGCTTTTTTATGCACTGCTGACCGTCTCGATCAGCAGCAGCCTCAGCGTCGCCGCCCCTGATCTGACGGAACCGTTTTATCCCGCGCTGCTGTTCTGGCTGCTGGCGCCTATTCTTTTAGCGAGATTGGTGAAGATTCAGCCGCCGGTAATACACCTTCTGCTTGGTGTCATCGTCCTGGTTCCCTCTCATCTCGGCTTGGTTGCGCTGAGAGAAATTGGCCCTGATTTGCTGTTGATCGTGGTCGGCGTGGTGGTCATTGCCGATACTGCGGCGTACTTCGCGGGTCGCCAATTCGGCAAACATAAACTCGCCCCCAACATCAGTCCGGGTAAAACCTGGGAAGGCGCGATTGGTGCCTGGCTGGCGATTACGGTTTACGTACTTCTATTGTTTTTTTACGCATCTGACACCCTCCAGCTTGAGTGTTTGCCGCAAGCGTTGGCACTGTTTTGGGGCCTGTTCGGGCTTTCCGTTCTGGGTGACCTGTTCGAAAGCACGCTGAAACGCCAGGCTGGCATCAAGGATAGCGGCAGCCTGTTGCCCGGGCATGGCGGCATATTGGATCGCATCGACAGCCTGACCGCGGTTTTACCGGTTGCGGCGCTCTTCTGGATTTGGTTGAAATGACCTTGCACGCACTCACGATACTTGGCGCTACTGGCACCATCGGCGTCAATACGCTCGATGTGGTGGCGAGACATCCGGACCGATTCCGCATCGTCGCCCTGACCGGGCAAAACCAGATCGAAAAACTGGCGCAGCAATGTCGCCAGTTCAATCCACGCTATGCCGTGGTGCTTGAGTCCGACAAGGCGCTTGCCTTGCAAGCCATGCTGGCTGGCACGCAGACCGAAGTACTGGTCGGCATGGAAGCGCTGGAGTTCGTTTCCAGTCTGCCGGAAGTCGATAGCGTGATGGCCGCTATTGTCGGCGCCGCTGGCATGCGGCCGGCACTGGCAGCGGCGCGCGCCGGCAAGCGGGTGTTGCTGGCAAACAAGGAAACCCTGGTCATGGCCGGGCGATTTTTCATGCAAGCCGTGCATGATCACAATGCCACGCTGTTGCCGATCGATAGCGAGCACAACGCGGTTTTTCAGTCGATGCCGGCATCGTTTTTCCGCCACGGCGGCGACCGCGATCTGACGGCACATGGCGTGCGTCGGGTGTTGTTGACGGCATCCGGGGGGCCATTCCGGACACGTGAACTCGATACGCTGAAAGACATCACGCCGGAACAGGCCATCGCGCATCCGAACTGGGTGATGGGCAAGAAGATCTCAGTCGATTCCGCCACCATGATGAACAAGGGGCTGGAAGTCATTGAAGCGCACTGGCTATTCAATGCCCCGCCAGCGCAGATTGAAGTGGTCATCCATCCGCAAAGCATCGTGCACAGCATGGTCGAATATTTTGATGGCTCGGTGCTGGCACAGCTTTCCAACCCGGATATGCGGACGCCGATCGCGCATTCGCTGCTCTACCCGGAACGGATCGAAGCCGGCGTCAATTGGCTTGATCTGGCAAAAATCGGCACGCTGACCTTCGAAACCCCCGACCTGCGCCGCTTTCCCTGTCTCGGCCTGGCCTATCAGGCGCTTGCCGCCGGCGGTGCAGCACCTGCAATGTTGAATGCCGCCAACGAGGAAGTCGTGGCCGCTTTTCTCGACAAGCAGATTCCTTATCTGGCGATTGCCGCCACGCTGGACGCCGTGTTGCAAAGACTGGCCGAACAGCCCGCCGAATCGCTGGCAGATTTGTTGGCGGCCGATGCCGCCGCCCGCATCACGGCACGGGAACTGATGGCTGAAAATTACGCCAATCGAGTATGACAACCCTGCTCGCTTTTGTGGCCACCTTGGCCATCCTGATCATTTTTCACGAATTTGGCCATTACGCGATCGCCCGTCTGGCCGGCGTCAAAGTGCTCCGGTTTTCTGTCGGGTTTGGCAAGGTCATTGCGCAACGGACCGATCGCCACGGCACTGAATGGGCGCTGGCAGCGTTCCCGCTGGGCGGTTACGTGAAGATGTTGGACGAGCGGGAAGCGCCGGTTGAGCCCGCATTGCTTGGTGAGACCTTCAATCGCAAATCCCTCGCTGCGCGTTCAGCGATTGTCGCGGCCGGACCGATTGCCAATTTCCTGCTCGCCATCCTGCTGTTCTGGGCACTGTTCATGTCCGGCGTACCGATCCTCAAACCCGTCCTCGATACACCGCCGAATGGCACACCTGCAGCGCTGGCTGGTATCCAGGCAGGTGAGCAAGTTACCTCGTTAAATGGCGAGAAAGTCGAGAGTTTCCAGGATCTGCATTGGCTTGCCCTGAAGTATGGGCTCGACCAAGATCAACTCGATATCGAAACAGTCGATGCCAAGGGTTATCTGGCACAGCGCTCGCTGCTGGTGGGGGAAAGAGATGAAACCTACGAGCAAGCACCGCTGAAGGCGCTCGGCCTGCTGCGTTATATGCCGCCATTGCCGCCGGTTCTGGAACAACTGACGCCGGGCGGGCCTGCCGCGAGTGCCGGCTTGCAATCGGGTGACCGGATTCTGGCGATCGACAATCAAGCAGTTGGTGAATGGAATGACGTGGTCACCCGCGTCCGCCAGGCGCCCAATATCGGATTGCGTTTCAGTGTTGAACGTCAGGGCGGTCAGCTTGAACTCAAAGTGACACCGGAGGCGATCGGTGCCAAGGGTGAAACCGGGCGCATCGGCGCGGCGCCGGAAATCGATCCCGCCTTGTTTGCCCCCTATCAGGATGAAGCACGCTACGGCCCGATCGAATCGATGTCCCGCGCACTCAGCCGCACCTGGGAACTGTCCACATTCAGTTTGCAGATGTTGGGCCGCATGCTGATCGGCGAAGCCTCACTGAAGAACCTGTCCGGACCGATCACCATTGCCGATTATGCCGGTCAATCCGCCGAGAGCGGCGCGGCCAGCTTCATCGCTTTTCTCGCCTTGGTCAGCATCAGTCTCGGCGTGCTCAATCTGCTGCCCGTGCCGTTATTGGATGGCGGACACTTGCTGTATTATTTCGTCGAATTTCTGACCGGAAGGCCTGTCTCGGAGCGGATTCAAGAGGTAGGCCAGCGTATCGGTATCGGCTTGCTTGGCATGCTGATGTTCTTCGCACTTTTCAACGACCTGCAACGACTTTTTGTCGGGTGATCGCCTCCATGTTTTCTTTTCGCCTTCGTCCGCTTTCTCCAGCCATGCTCGCCTTGGCCCTATTGTCATCACAAGCGAATGCCTTCGATCCATTTCAGATCAAGGATATTCGGGTGGAAGGCATTCAACGCACCGAGGCTGGTACGGTGTTCAGCTATTTGCCAATCAAGGTCGGCGAGACCCTGACCCCGGCGCGCGCGTCGGAAGCCATCAAGGCGCTTTATGCCACCGGCTTTTTCAAGGACGTTCGCCTGGAAGCCAACAACGAGGTGCTGGTGGTGACTGTGGAAGAACGGCCTGGCATCGCCAGCGTCGGTTTCTCCGGCATGAAGGAATTCCCGAAAGAAGACATGCAAGCCGGACTCAAGCAATTGGGGCTTGCCGATGGCCGCATTCTGGACAAATCGCTGCTCGACAAAGCGGAGCAGGAACTGACTCGCCAGTATTACAACCGCGGCATGTACGCGGTGCAGGTCAAGGCCACCACGACACCGCTCGAGCGCAACCGAGTCGCGGTGAACTTCGAGGTCAACGAAGGTGAAATCGCCCGCATCCGCAGCATCAATATTGTCGGTGCCAAGGCTTTTTCCGAGAAAAGCCTGCTCAAACTGTTCAATCTGAGAACCCCCGGCATGATGACCTGGTGGAACAAGAACGATCAGTACTCGAAGCAAAAACTGTCTGGCGATCTGGAAACCTTGCGCTCGCATTATCTGAACCAGGGCTATCTGGAATTCAACGTTGAGTCGACCCAGGTTTCGATCACGCCGGACAAGAAGGACATCTACCTCACCATCAATATCCAGGAAGGCGAACGCTACACGGTGAACGACTTCAAGTTCGCCGGCGACCTGCCGGTGCCAGAAGCGGAATTGAAAAATCTGGTCAGCCTGAAAGTCGGCGATGTCTTTTCTCGCGAACGCCTCAACGAATCCACCCGAAATATCGGCGATCGCCTGGGCAACGAGGGTTTTGCCTTCTCCAACGTCAATGCTGCGCCCGAGATCGACAAGGAAAAACGGACCGCCAACTTCACCTTCCTGGTTGATCCGGGCCGCAAAGTCTATGTCCGTCGCATCAACGTCAGCGGCAACACGCGCACCAAGGATGAAGTCGTGCGGCGGGAAATGCGCCAGATGGAAGGCGCCTGGTATGCCGCCGACAAGATCAATCGCTCGCGTGTGCGGGTCGAACGTCTGGGTTTCTTCAAGGAAACCACAGTTGAAACACCGCCGGTACCGGGTACCACCGACCAGGTCGATGTCAACGTCAATGTGACCGAGCAACCCACCGGCAACATCCTGCTCGGCGCCGGTTTCTCCAGTTCGGATGGCCTCGTGCTGTCCGGCTCGATCGCGCAAAACAACCTGTTCGGCAGCGGCAACCGGCTTTCCGCCCAGATCAATAGCGGCAGCATCAACAAGGTCTATTCCCTTTCTTTTACCAATCCCTACTTCACCCCGGATGGGGTCAGCCTGGGTTATGACCTTTACCGCCGTGATGTGGATACCGAGAGTCTGGACAGTGTCCCTGATTACAGCACCTCGACCATCGGCGCCGGTTTACGTTTGGGTGTGCCGATTTCGGAATTCGATACGGTCAACTTCGGATTGGCTTATGAACAGGTCACACTGGATCTTTCCACCACCGCGCCGAATGTCTATCACGACTACGCAGCACCATACGAATCAGCTTGTGCGGCATACAACACCGCGTGTAGCTCGACCACAAATTCCCTGCGTTTCGAAGCCGGTTGGGCACGCGATTCGCGCGATAGCCTCCTCTATCCAACCAAAGGCACTTATCAGCGCGCCTACATGGAAGTCGGCACCCCACTGGGTGACCTGAATTACTACAAGCTGAACTATCAGTACCAATGGTTGAAGCCGCTGTCCCGCAGGGTCAGCCTGCTGCTGAACGGGGAAATCGGCATTGGCGGCGGATATGACGGCAATGAAATGCCGCTGTTCCGCAATTTCTTCGCTGGCGGCATCGGCTCGGTGCGTGGTTTCGATTCAGGCGCTATCGGACCGAAAGCAGTCAACTCGACGGGTAGCACTTTCTCAATTGGTGGCACCAAACGCATCGTGGGCAACGCGG
>JAIFLB010000194.1 GCA_020049245.1 Betaproteobacteria bacterium
GCCTGGCCGAGGCGGCGCTGACCCTGCTGATCAACCTGACCGGGCTGCTCTCGGCGCTGGCGCTGAAAGACACCTTGCTGGCGCTGGGACGCCGCGCCATGGCGGTATGGCTGATCGCAGTCATGGCGCTGTCCGGCATCGTTTTGACGCGCGACCTGTTCAATCTGTTCGTGTTCTTTGAATTGACCGTGATCGCCAGCGCCGGACTGGTGCTGTTGTCCGAACACGCCAGGCAGGACGGTCTGGCGCTGGCAGCCGGCTTCAAGTATCTGATCGTGTCGCAGTTCATCTCGACCTTCCTGCTGATCGGCATCATCTTCGCCTATCACGCCACCGGCACCCTCAACATCGACGGCATGGCCGCCGCCGCACCGCTGCTCAGCGGCGGCGCGGCGCAGGCGTTTGCACTGGCGTTCTTCCTGATCTTCATCGCCGTGGTCGCCGAGTTGAAGCCCTTCCCGGCCAACGGCTGGGCGCTCGATATCTACGAGTCGGCGCATCCGGCGTACTCCGCGCTGTTCTCGGCCGCCACCGGCTCCGCCGCGCTGTTCGCGATCGACAAGCTGTTGCTGATCGGCGGCGCGGATTGGCTTCCCATGGCAACCGGCATCGGCATCGTCACCTTCGTCGCCGCCAACCTGCTGGCGCTGCCGCAAACGAATGACCGGCGCCTGCTTGGTTATTCCTCGATTGCGCAAACCGGTTTGATCCTGGCGGTGCTCGGTCAGCGCGACATCCTCGGCGAACACACGCTGTACATCGCCGGTGGCCTGCTGTTGTCGCATGCGGTGGCCAAGGCCGGCCTGTACTGGCTGTCCGGCCTGATTGCCACGCGCGGCCTGGAATCCTGGGCGGCGCTGCGCGGAAATCCGGTGTTGATCTTCGCCTTCGTCAGCTTCATCTGCATGCTGACCGGCTTGCCGCCGTTCCCCGGCTTCTATGCCAAATGGGAGCTGGTCCATCAGCTCGCCGGCGAAGGCCGCATCGCGCTGCTCGGGCTGATCCTGTTCGGTGCGCTGATCGAAGCCGGCTATCTGTTCCGCTGGTTCGGCTACATCATGAAACGCGAAGCGCCGGCTGAAGTAATGGACAACTCGCCGCTCAAAATCGTCGCCGTATTTGCCGCACTCGCCGCCGCCTGGGCCCTGAGCCTCATCTGGGGCGAACTGTCTGTCCTGCAATTCGAACGCGGCAACCTGCTGCTGGCACTGCCACTGCTGTTCGCGTTGACTTTTCTGGCACTCGATCCGCTGCCGGCCTGGCTGAAGAACACACTGGCGATTGCCGGCCTGCTGGCCTGGTTCTACCTGACCTACACCGAGTACGACCCGCTGCGCATGATCTTCGCAGTGATCTTCCTGATCGGCGGCTCGCTGACACTGCTTGCCAGCTACCACGCGCACGGCCAGCGCAGCGGCTTCTATCCGTCGGCGATGCTGATGTTCGCAGGCCTGGCGATGCTGATCCGCGCCACCGACAGCTTCGATTTCTTCGTCGCCTGGGAACTGCTGACGGTTGGCTCCTATTTCCTGATCCTGCGCGGCAAGCATTCCGAACCGCACGCGCTGTCCTACATCCTGTTCTCGCTCGGCGGCGCTTTCCTGATCCTCGCCGGTTTTGCGCTGGCGACCCAAGGCGCGCCGCATTTCGATCTGGCGGCGCTGGCCGATCTCATGCAACCGCTGGCGCCCTGGGTGTTCCTGCTGCTGGCAATCGGTTTCATGACCAAGACCGCCGCCATCGGCTTGCACATCTGGCTGCCCGGCGCGCATGCCGAGGCGGAAACCGATGTCTCGCCGATGGTCTCCGGCATCCTGCTGAAGGCCGGCTTGTACGGCCTGATCGTGCTGCTGCTGACCATGGGCCGGCAGGATTTCTACGGCGTCGAACTGATCAACGTGATGCTCTGGATCGGCGCCATCACCGCGTTGATCGGCAACCTGCTGGCGATCTTCCAGGAAGATGCCAAGCGCCTGCTGGCTTATTCCTCGATCGGCCAGATGGGCTACGCGATGTTCGGCCTGGCGCTGATGAATCACCTCGGCTGGCTGATGGCGCTGATGTTCGTGATCAACCACTACGTCTACAAATCGATGCTGTTCCTGTCGATCGGCGGCGTCGCCAAGCGCACCGGCACGCGCGAGATGTACCGCATGGGCGGCCTGATCACGCTGATGCCGCTGTCGTTCATCGCCACCCTGATCGGCATCATCGCCGTTTCCGGCGTGCCGCCGCTGTCCGGCTTCGGCGGCCGCTGGATCTTCTACAACGCCATCCTCACCGCCGAAGCACGCTTGCCGATGGTCATCATCTTCCTCGCCGGGCCGATCGCCTTCCTGTACCTGTTCCGCCTGATCTACACCATCTTCCTCGGTCAGTTGAAGGACGAATTCAGGCGCGTGAAGGAAGCGCCGTTCTGGATCGTGCTGCCGCAGATGATCTATGTCGCCATCCTGATGGTGGTGGCGGTGGTGCCGGGCCTGGTGCTGCGCCATGTCGACACCTATCTGAATGGCTTCTTCCCCAACGGCGGACTGACCTGGGAAGGCACGACCATCACCAGCCAGTTCGGCTACTGGAATCCGGTGGCCATCATGATCATCGTCGGCGTGATCTTCATGACCTTGTTTGCCTGGCTGCTGTTCGTCAATCGCCGCGCGCAGAAGGTCAAGCAATTCAACATCGTGTTCTCCGCCGAACGTCCCTTCCGGCCGGAAACCACCCACTTCGCGTGGAATTTCTTCGCTCCTTACCGCAAGGCGCTGGGCTTCCTGACGTTGCCGCTGGCAACGATGTTCTGGTCAACGGTCACTGATCTGCTGCACACCGCCGGTGACCTGGCGAGGCGTTTCTACACCGGCAACGGCCAGACCTACGCTTTCCATCTGCTGGCCTTTGTGATGATTGTCTATCTGTTCAGCATGGGAGTCCGGCCATGAGCTTCGACTGGATGAAGATTCCCTACGCGCTGTTGACCGTGTTCATCGTGTTCAATTACGGCATGCTGCTCGGCGCATTGATCCAGAAAATCGGTGCCCGCGCCGGCCGCCGCCACGGCATTCCGATCTGGCAGAACTACGTCGACCTGATCAAGAACTACGGCCAGCGCACCTCGATCACCCATGGCGTGATGTTCTACCTCGGCCCGGTATTCCGCCTCACCGGCGGCATCGGCCTGCTGCTGTTCGTGCCGACCATCTACGGCTCGTACATGTTCTCCAACCTGTCGTTCGCCGGCGACCTGATCCTGGCGTTGTATTTCGTCTTCTTCGGCACCCTCGGCATGGCGCTGGGCGCTGGCGAGAGCGGCCATCCGCATGCGGCCATCGGCATCACCCGCGGCCTGTCGCAGGTCAGCGTCGCCGAACTGCCGTTCGCGCTGGCGGTGTTCGCGGTGGCGCTGCAATACCAGACGCTGTCGGTCACCGACATCGTCGCCGCGCAGCAGGGCGGCGTGATGAACTGGACGCTGTTCACCAATCCGCTGGCGGTGGCGGCGGCGATGCTGGCTTTCCTCGGTTCGATGATGCGGCCGCCGTTCGACGTGGTGATTGCGCCGCAGGAAATCCCAATCGGCCCGCCGACCGAATACCACTCCGCCTATCTGGCGCTGATGCAGACCAACCGGGCGATCTTCCCGATCGCCAAGATGGTGATCTACATGAACCTATTCTTCGGCGGTGCGACCAGCTGGCCGGAATTCGCCGTCAAGGTGTTCCTGCTCTATCTGTTCTCGGCTTTCGTCGGCGTCTGCTTCCCGCGCTTCCGGGTTGAGCAGTCGATCCGCTGGTTCCTGATTTGGGCCGTGCCGCTTGGCGTGTTGGCGATTTTGTGGGTGTGACATGGAACAAGAATTGAAACCAGAACTGCAAATTCGCAAGGTCAAAGGCCCGGACGGCGTCGAATTCGAAGTCGAGCCGCTGCGCGACTATTACTGCGAAGCGCTGCCGACCGTGCAGCACGGCGCTTACATCCAGATCGTCGAGGACTTCTTCAACTGGGCGCGCTCGCATTCCCTGTGGATCCTCGGCTTCGGCACCGGCTGCGGCGCCATCGAAATGCGCCCGCTGATGACGCCGCGCTTCGACGCCTATCGCTATGGCATCCAGTGGCGGCCGACGCCGCGCCAGGCCAATCTGCTGGTGATTTCCGGCTATCTGTCGGTGAAGACGCTGAAGCGCGCGATCCGCGCCTATGAACAGATGCAGAGCCCGAAATATGTGGTCGGTCTCGGCTCCTGCACCATCAACGGCGGCATGTATTGGGACAGCTACAACACCATCAAACGGCTCGACGACTACATGCCGGTCGATCTCTACATCGTCGGCTGCATGCCGCGCCCGGAAGCGTTGCTGGCCGGTTTCGAAGACCTGAAGAAATTGATCCGCGCCGGCAAGGCCGAAGGCGCCAACCAGTACGCGGAGAAATTCGACTGGTACAAATCCAACCAGAAGCGGGTGATCCACGACTGGGACATGCCGGACTACAGCTGGTGAGGCTACAGATAACCACGATGCGCGCACTCCACATCCGACTGCAACACCTGTTTCCGCTCGGCGAATTGACCGAGCAGCGACCCGATCTCGGCTTCGTCACCGTGCCGGCGGCTTATCTGCGACCGACCCTGCTGCATCTGCGCGACCGCGAGGGCTACACGCATCTGGTGCTGTTGACGGCGGTGGACTGGCTCGAGGAAGACCTGTTTCAGCTCACCTACCTGCTGTCGAACCGAAGCACCGGGTGCGACATCGGCCTGCGCGTCAAATTTCCCCGCCAAGCGGCGCACATGGAAAGCATCCACGACTTGTGGCCGACGGCGGCCACTTACCAGCGTGAACTGCGTGAAATGTTCGGCATCGACTTCCCCGGCAGCCCGCGTCTGCACGAAGAATTTATCCTCGAAGGCTGGAACGACATTCCGCCCTACCGGCGCGATTTCGATACGCTGAAATACGCGCGGGCAAACTACAACGATCGCCCCGGCCGCGAAACGCACGACCCGGAACAGCACATGAAACAGCAACTCTATCCGGACGGTGCCTGAGATGGCGCTCTACACCCCTGACCGCAGCCAGTATCCGGCCAAGAAAGCCGACGGCACGCTGGACATCGACCTCGCCTCGGGCAAGTACCTGAAGCTCTGGCAAGGCCCCAACCACCCCGGCATCACCGGCAACATGTCGGTGGAACTGACCGTCTGCGGCGATGAAGTGGTGGAAGGCAAGACCCACGTCGGTTACCTGCATCGCGGCTTCGAAAAGCTGATGGAGCGGCGCAGTTTCATCCAGTGTTTCCCCATCGTCTGCCGCATCTGCGTGCCGGAACCGGACTTCAACGAATACTGCTACGCCGCCGCCGTCGAGGATCTCTCCGGCATCCAGTCGCCGGAACGCGCCAACTGGATGCGTGCGCTGATCCTGGAAATGGGCCGCATCAACAGCTATCTGATGTACCTCGGCGGCCAAGCCGGCGCGCTCGGCCTTGGCGTGATCGGCCAATGGACGACCTACGCGCGCGACCTGATGCTCGACCGTTTCGAGGAAATGACCGGTGCGCGCATCTATCACATGTTCATCCTGCCCGGCGGCGTGCGTGACGGCCTGCCGGACGGCTTCGATCAACGCATGGAAGAAACCCTGCGCGAAATCGAAAGCACGATGAAAGACGTGCATGACGTGATGTTCCACAACGCGGTGTTCAAGAAGCGCACCGTCGGCCAGGGCGTCATCGACCCGGCCTGGCTCGACCAGTACGGCGTCACCGGCCCCAACGCGCGCGCCGCCGGCGTGGCCAAGGACGTGCGCCGCGACCAGCCGTATCTGGTCTATCGCGAGCTCGAATTCGAACCGGTGATCGGTCACGATTCCGACATCTACACCCGCTCGGATGTGCGTCGGCGCGACCTGCTGATGTCGGTCGACCTGATTCGCCAGATCCTGGCCAAAATGCCGCGCAGCGGTCCGTTGATCGCGGACATGCCGAGCATGCTGCACTGGAAGATTCCGCGCGGTGAAACCTACGTCCGGGGCGAATGTTCGCGTGGCGAATACGGCTACTACCTGGTCACGGACGGTAGCGGTTTCCCGCGCCGGGTCAACGTGCGCGGCCCGTCCTACACCCACGCCATGGCGCTGCTGGAGCGGATGATCGTCAACATCAACATCTCCGATGTCGCCGCGCTGATGGTGTCGTTGCATACCTACCCACCGGAGATAGAGCGATGAGCGTCCGTGACGTACTGTCCCCCTTCACCGCCTGGAAGAACCTTTTCCGCGACCCGGTCAGCATTCCCGATCCGCTGAATCGCGCCGCCGCGCCGCGCTATCGCGGTTTCCACCAGAACGATGTGGAAAAGTGCATCGGCTGCGGCACCTGCGAAACCATCTGCCAGAACGGCGCCATCGACATGGTGCCGGTGGAAGGCATCGAGACCAAAAGCGGCGATTCCGGCCTGCGCCCGCGCATCGACTACGGCCGCTGCTGCTGGTGCGCGCTGTGCGTCGATGTCTGCATGACCAAATCGCTGACCATGTCGAACGCCTACACCTGGGTGGAAAACGATCCAGACCTGTTCTGTTTCACCCCGGGTGTCGACAAGAAGCACTGGGACAACGCCGAGCTTGGCTACCATTGCCCAACCGATCGCCGCATCACCGGCCAGGTCCGCGCCCACATGCGCGAACTGGAACCCGAGACGCGCATCGATTCCTTCGTGGAAATCGTGCAGGGCTACTCGGTCGAAGAAGCCATCCTGGAAGCCGACCGCTGCGTCGCCTGTGGCCTGCCGTGCGCGACGGCGATTACCAGCGCGGCCTGGAACTGCTCTACGCCAGCAACCCGTTTTCCGGCATCTGCGGCCGCGTCTGCACCCACAAGTGCGAGGACGCCTGCGCTGCCCGCCACGAAGGCGACCCGATCGCCATCCGCTGGCTGAAGCGGCACATCATGGATCAGGTGTCGTTCGAGCAATGCAAGGCCATCATCGGCGCCGGACCGGCCGGCCTCACCGCCGCCTTCGACCTGGGCAAACTGGGCCACGCCGTCACCGTCTACGAAGCGCTCGACCAACCCGGCGGCATGACGCGCTGGGGCATCCCGGAATATCGGCTGCCTTATGACGTCATCGATCAGGATGTCGACGTGATCCGTTCGGTCGGCGTCGATATCCGCTGCAATGTGAAGATTGGCCGGGATATCACCCTCGACCAACTCCGCAGTGAAAACGATGCCGTCATGCTGGCGATCGGCCTGCAGGAAGGCCGGCAGACGCGCATCGATTCCTTCGTGGAAATCGTGCAGGGCTACTCGGTCGAAGAAGCCATCCTGGAAGCCGACCGCTGCGTCGCCTGTGGCCT
>JAIFLB010000185.1 GCA_020049245.1 Betaproteobacteria bacterium
TGCTGTTCAAGCAGTTGGAAGCCGGGGCGCTGGTGCTGGAGGCGGACAACCTGGCGCAGGCGCTTGATCTCGCCAACCTTCATCCAGATGCCGATCTGATGTTGCTGGACCTCAATATGCCGGGCATGAATGGGCCTGCCGGAATAAGACAGGCCGTCGAGGCCTATCCCCATTTGCCGGTGATCGTGCTCTCCGCCAGTGAAACCAGGGACAGCGTTCATGCCGCTATCGCGGCGGGTGCCTTGGGGTTCATCCCGAAGTCCGCCAGCGCGTCGGTGATGCAATCCGCAGTCCGGCTGGTGCTGTCGGGCGGCGTTTATCTGCCGGCGCAACTGGTCATGATGGAGCCGGCAGAGCATCACGGGCAGGTTGAGCCGGTCAAATTGACCGAGCGGCAACGCGACGTATTGCGTCTGCTCGCAGCAGGCATGTCGAACAAGCAGATCTGTCGTGAACTGGACCTGGGCGAGGGCACCATCAAGGTGCATATCGCTGCTATCTACCGCACCCTGGATGTCGCCAATCGCACCGGAGCGGCCAATGTCGCACGCCGGCTGGGACTGATCGACTGACCCCTGGACATAGGAAGCTGCAGAGGTCTTTGTCACCGAATGGCTCTATGGGGATGCGGCCAGCGTCGCGATCGGTGATGTGCCGCGATGTGCGCGGCACAATTTGATCAATCTCAGGCGATCACGGTTTCCGCTGAATTATGGTCGCCGGTGTTGTCCACCCAGTTCACGTTGATCGTGTCGCCGGATTTTGCGCCCTGAATCCAGAGCATAAGAAAGGGGTTCCTGGAAAGGCCGCTACCCACCTGACCGTCCATCACCGACACGCCATTCAGCGAGGCGCCGACATGGGTAATGTAGTGGGCTCGAATCGCCTGCCCGGTCTTGTCTTTACGCAGGCCGGTTTCCATCGGGTGGTTGATGATGCATTTCACCTTTGCCAATGTTCCAACCATATCGGCCCTGATTTTCATTGCTTCAGCCATGTCAGTCTCCTAGGTTTTGCTGTTGGATTTCATTGCGGAACCGAAGTCCTCATCGCCGCAGCCGCCGATCACCGCCTTCACGAATTTCGTGGCCCGGTAATGTTTCCCTGCTGCCCTCACCACCACATGCACCGGTGACGACTCAGCCAGCTTGATGCGTGTCGCAACTCGGGCGACTCCTCCATTCTTGAATTCAAATCTGGCCACCACCGGGATGGCGTTTTTTTCAACCAGAATGGCAATCGACTCGCTGCCCGGGATTTGGGAGTAAATCTCGATCGGCACGATGGCGCCCTGCTCGGCTACATCCGGGACCGTGATATTGATACCGTTGCTGCTCTGCGCGTTGACGCCGCCGAGGTCGTTCAGCATCGTTTCAAAATCATTGACGCCGAAATCGTTGGCCGTCGAGCCGCTTGCATGCGCGGCTCCGGACTGGGTCAAACCAGCTGCTGTCGCAATTGTGAAGGCGCCGGCAGCGCCGGCACCGATCAGTAATTTCCTGCGTGTCTTGTTCATGCTTTGCTCCTCCGGAAAATGAAAATCGCAGCGAGCTGCGTACCCTCACTGTAGGTTTCACCGCGAGATCCGGCATCGACCGAACGCATGAAGCCGATGCAACATTCGGCCTAGGCCAAATGGATGGTCGAGCGATACTTATCACGGGTTGTTTTTGCCACTACGCTGCTCGGGTTCGGAATCAAGGCATGTGCAGGTGGTTTTTATCCAGCAGCCTCCTCTTTCCAACGTTTCGAAGGCAAAGCATGCATCAACAACTGCTGTGGCTGGGGTTCACTCTGACCTGTTCTACCCTGGCTGTACCTTGTCAGGCGGAGACCGCGTTGCCCAGCGAGCTGGATTTCTTCGCCCCGCAGCCGATTGTGCTTTCCGCTTCGCGCCTGGCGCAGCCGTTGTCGGAAGCACCGGCGGCGATCAGCGTGATCGACCGGGAAATGATCGAAGCCTCTGGGTTCACGCAAATCGCCGATCTGTTGCGGCTGGCGCCCGGTTTTCAGGTGGGGTTGAGCACGGTAAACAACATCACGGCAGTGACTTACCACGGCCAGGCCGATGCACTGCCGCGACGCATGGAGGTGCTGGTCGACGGCTACTCGGTCTACAGCAGTTTGTTCAGCGTGGATTGGCATGACCTGGGGGTGGCGCTGGCCGATGTGGATCGCATCGAGGTGGTGCGCGGGTCGAATGCGCCGACTTACGGTTCCAATGCCTTCATCGCCACCCTTAACATCATCACCCGTCCGCGTTATGCCGATCCGGGTTGGTTCGCCCAGGCCACACTGGGCTCGAACGCGACCCGTGCCGGTATGTTGCGGTATGTCGGAAAACTGGGGGGCGCCGACTATCGGCTCAGCCTGGGGTATGACCAGTCGGACAACTTTCCCGGGCGCAATGATGAGCAACTGCTGCGCACGCTGAACCTGCGCGCCTGGCATGACCTGAACGATACCGATGCCCTGGAAATCCAGCTCGGCGCCCGCAACGGACCGATCGGCAGGGGCGGAGACGATCTGCTGTTCAATCCGCTTGGCGAAAAACTCGGCGTCAATCAGGTCGATACCAACCGCCAACAAGTGCGCTGGAGCCGTGTCCTCGGCGCCGGGCGCGACACCTCGGTGCAGTTCTATCATCAGCGCCATCACGAACAGGACGATGCCACAGCAGGCCTGCTGTCTGATCTCCTGAAAATGCCGCCGGCGGCCATCCCTAACCTGT
The DNA here is from genome assembly GCA_020049245.1 of Betaproteobacteria bacterium. Classification (GTDB taxonomy): domain Bacteria; phylum Pseudomonadota; class Gammaproteobacteria; order Burkholderiales; family Thiobacillaceae; genus PFJX01. Next base: position 2,732 of record JAIFLB010000185.1, read on the forward strand.
TCCCCGGGCACGTGGATGAGGTGATTCGCTCCGGACTGCTTGACTACACCGACGAACGTTATGACCTTGAGTGGCAGCTCAACGACGCCGGCGACGAACGTTTGCAATGGGTGGCCGGCGCTGGTGTGCGCCTTAATCGCAGCCAAAGCCTGATGCAGTTTGGGCGCACGGATTTTGTCCGCAATCTGGGCAAGCGGGCCTTTGCCGATATGCAATATCGCCTGGCGGAGAGCTGGCTGCTGAACGCAAGCGGCATGCTGGAGCAAAGCGATACGCTGGACCCAACGCTGTCCTATCGCCTGGCGCTCAACCATGCATTGCGCCCCAACCAAAACCTGCGCGCCAGTATCACCCGCGCCGTGCGCGACAGCGGCCTGTTCAGCAACAACATGGAAATGGGCCTGCATTTCAGCAATGGTGACCCGATCAATCTGGCCGGCTACTCGCCCGGTGGCCTCAAACCCGAACAGATGCTGGCTTGGGAACTCGGTTGGCTGGGCAACTGGTTCGACCGCCACCTGAGTCTTGACCTGAAAGCGTTCCGCGAAGAAATCCGCCAAGAAATCACCGCATTGCCGGGCCTGGCTCCCGAGCCGTTTCCAAATGGTGCGTTGATTCTTGGCAATGGTCCGGGAGTCAATATCACCGGCCTGGAAGGGCAACTGCAATACCGTCCCAGCCCGCGCGACCTGGCCAGTCTGCAGTTTTCCCTAGCCGATGCCGACGATCGTTTTGACCCGGCTAGCAGCGGCCGCGCTTCGGAAGCCGGTCGCACGCCGCATCTGACGCTCAGCCTTTTGTTGGCGCACACATTCGAAAATGATGTGCAGTTCAGCCTGGGCTATTACCACATCGATGCAATGCGCTGGCAAGGTGGCGGCGAGGTCGCCCTTGGCAAACCGCCCTTGCCGGCTTACGACCGGGTCGACCTGCGTCTGGCCAAGCGCTTGCGCTGGCCTGCGCGGGACGTGTTGCTGGAATTCATCGCGCAGAACGTCGGCAATGAAGCCTTTGCTGAATTCCGCGCCGACAACCGTTTTGACTCGCGCTACTTCGTGCGCGCGTCGGTACAGTTCGACTAGGCTGCGCGTGTTTCAGACCCGCCTGCCCAGCCGTTTGATCGCTTTCCTTGGTCTGTTGCGGCGAGCCGGTAGGGTCATCCTGTGCTTGGCGGCCATCGTCTGTTTGCCGGCGCAGGCAGCGCAAAGCGTCACTCTGCTGTTATCCGAGCCGGCGGGTATTTATCAGAAGGCTGCGCAGGCACTGCAGCAAGAGTTAATGCAGGATGACGGACTGCGCGGCATTCGTTGGCTTCATGTCGACGAACGGCCAAACCTGGCGGGCGGTCCGGACGAACTGATCGTCACATTGGGCGTGCGTGCACTGAAATACGCCCTTGATGATCAGGCTAGCACCCCTGTGTTTGCCTTGCTGGTGCCAAGCCAGACGTTTGAGACGCTAATCTCGACGCAGCCTCAGACCAGACGGCCGCGTACGATCTCCGCGCTCTTTCTGGATCAGCCTTACGCCCGCCAAATGCAACTGATCCGTCTCGCGTTGCCGCAAACCAGTCGCGTCGGCGTTCTGGTTGGTGCCGCCATGGTGAGCCAATCCGATGACCTGAAAAGGGCGGGCCGTGAAATCGGCTTGGATGTGCGTGTATACCGGATCAATAGCGGAGAGCAGTTGTTTGCCGGCTTGACTGCTCTGGCGCGGGAAGTGGATGTGCTGTTGTTGTTGCCCGATCCGCAAGTGGTCAGCGGGGAAACCCTGCGCACCCTGTTGCTGCAAACCTACCGGCTGCGGCTGCCCATCGTCGCTTATGCGGCAAGCCTAGTGCAGGCTGGTGCCACCCTGGGGCTCTATGCGACTCCGGCGCAGTTGGGCAGCGAAGCGGGCAAGTGGATTCGGGAAATTCTGGCCGAGAAGGGCGCAGGCAAGGCGATAACGCGATTCCCTCAGCTTTACACCGTGGAAATCAACCGCAACGTGGCACGAACCCTGGAACTGCAGTTACCTTCTGTCGAGTCGCTTAACTCCCGGCTGGATGCGGAGCGCAAGCGATGAAAATCCGCAGCCGCGCCTATCTGCTCGGTATGCTGCCGGCCCTGTTGGTGGCTTTTCTGCTGACCGGCTATCTGGGGTTGAGCCGGATAGACGATCTGGAAAACGCTTTACTTGAACGCGGCGATGCGCTGGCGCGGCATATCGCGCAAGGGGCGGAATATGCCGTCCAGAGCGGAAGCTATGCACCGTTGAATTCGCTCCTCAAAGGAGCGCTGCAGGAGCGTGACGTGATCCATGTCGGCGTTTACCAGCCTGATGGTGAACGCATCGCAGAGGCCGGTCGTGCGCCGGAAGCGTTGAGAGCCCCGCTGACGGCGGGCATGGTAAACAAGGACAAGATGATCGTTTTCACCGTGCCTGTGGTACCTGCTCCCCTTGTTCTAGTGGATCCCTTTTTTCAAACGCAGGCGCCTGACTCATCCCAGACATCACGCCGCACCATCGCCTGGGTACAAGTGGTGTTCAGCCGTGCCGGCAATGCGGCGGTTGCGCGCCACCAGCTATTGACCACACTGGGCCTGGTCGCTTTCGGCATGCTGTTTACCATTCTGCTGGTACGCACGCTTGCGCTGACCGGCATTCGCCCGCTGATGGAGATCATCGGAGCGGTGCGAGATATCGCCGCGCACAACTTCCGAGTCCATCTGCCGGTGACCGCCAACAGCGAATTACGCGAACTGCAGCAGGGCATCAACCAGATGAGCGAGGCCCTGCGATCCTTTGAGGAAGACATGCAGGGGCGCATCGATGCCGCTACCGACGATCTGTCCAGGCAGAAGGCGGCGGCGGAACGCGCCAACCATGCCAAATCCAGGTTTCTGGCCGCTGCCAGTCATGATCTGCGCCAGCCGATGCATGCTATTTCGCTCTATGTGGCGTCGATGAAACCCCAGGTGGCGGGACGCGAAGCGGCAGTCACCCTGGGCAAGGTAGAGATAGCGGTCGCGGCCATGGAGTCGCTGTTCTGCGGCATTCTGGACATCTCCAAACTGGATGCGGGCACGGTTGTGCCCGAGATATCCAGCGTGTCAGTGAAGAGCTTGCTCGAAGGGTTGCACGCCGAGTTTCAAAATGAAGCGGATGCAAAAGGTTTGCGCTTGCGGCTTCACCATTGCGAGGCTCATGTCGCAAGTGATGCGATATTGCTCGGGCGGATATTGCGTAACCTGATCTCCAACGCGCTGCGCTATACGGACAATGGCGGCGTCCTGATAACGGCGCGCAGGCATCAGGCAGCGATTCGATTTCAAGTCTGGGATACCGGCCAAGGCATTCAGCCGGAGCACCTGGAGCATATCTTTCACGAGTATTTTCAAGCCGCCAACCCGCAGCGTGATCGTACTCAAGGGCTGGGATTGGGCCTGGCCATCGTCGATCGCCTGACCAGCCTGTTGGCGCACCCGTTGACGCTGCGCTCACGTCCGGGCAGAGGCAGCGTTTTCAGCCTGGATGCGCCGCTCAGCCAGGCTGAAGCGGAGCGCGCGGATACCACCGGCAATTCGCTGGAGGAACTAGCTCGCTTGCATGGAACCGTGGCGATTGTGGATGACGATGCCATGGTGCTGGATTCCCTGAAGACCTTGCTCGAAGGCTGGGGACTAGACGTGATCAAGGCTGGGCAGTCGACCGATCTGCTCACTCGACTGGCGCAGGCGCCTGATTTGTTGATCACCGATTATCGTCTCGGTGCAGAAGATGGCCTGCAACTGGCGCGAAGTCTGTGCGTCGCCTTTCCGGAAGCGGTCATCCCCACCATCGTCATGACCGGCGACATAGGCGAGGCGGGCCAGCGCGCGTTGAAATCAAGTGGTTCCCCGATACTGCACAAGCCGGTTCGCCCGGCCAGACTGCGCGCGCTGATGACCCAGTTGCTCCGCTCAAGCAGAGAGAAGGCCCGTGCGGGTGACTAAGCCATTTGCCGCCAGTTTGAACAGTTCAAGCGTGATCGTGCGCGCCTGGGCGTGATCGACGATAGGAGGTGGG
>JAIFLB010000069.1 GCA_020049245.1 Betaproteobacteria bacterium
GGGAGGGGCGCTCTCATCTGGCGCACCGTGCCCGGCACGGGTTAAACAGATGAGCGCAGTTTTGAACCGAGCCTAAGGGCGGTCTTTTCAGGCCGAACTTGCAGCGCTCCTCGGAGGCTGGCGATTATAGCCAAGTCCTTTGCGTTTTCGAGACAGGACTCGGTTGCGTGGCAAATTCCAGTTGTGTCAGCCAGGCCAACGCATGCGCAGCGTCCGTGCCGCACATTTCGGGACTGGCTTGCAACCCCGCGCAGCAGGACGGGCGTTCCGGGTGGTCAAAGATCAGGCAGCGCTCATTTGCATCGAGTTGCACGCAGCGCACTCCGGCTGGTTTGCCCAGCGGCATGCCGGGAATCGGGCTGGAAATCGACGGGGCGATGCAGCAGGCGCCGCAATGCGGACGACACGAGATGCTGCAACACCAGCGTGGCGACCTGCACCCGGTTGTGGAAGTTGAGCTTCTGCATGATGTTGGCCAGATGGTTGCGCACGGTGTTGTCAGACAGATTCAGTTTGCCGCCGATCACCTTGTTGCTGAAGCCTTGCGCCACGTATTCGGCAATCTCCAGTTCACGCACCGATAACTTGGCCAGTGGATCCTCGCCGCTGGAGCGGGTCAGCTTCTGCACGACAGCAGGAGGAAACGCGCCGGCATCCTGCAAGACCATGCCGATGGCATGCGAAATCTGGTCTGAATCGGAAGATTTCAGCAGATAGCCATCGACACCGGCATCGACTGCGGCACGAATTTCATCATCGCCATCTTCCACGGTGAGCACGATGACTTTCATGCCTGCGGCTTTCAACAGTGGAGCAATGTCCAGGCCATCACCATCCGGCAGACTGCGATCCAGGATCGCGACATCGGCTTTGCCGCCCTCGTTCAGCCAGAGGCGCGCGCTGGCCAGATCGGCACACTCGCCGGAAATGCTGAAGTCCCCTTCATTTTCGAGGGAGCGTCGCACACCGAGTCGCAGTAGCGGGTGATCGTCGATGAGCAGAATGCGGATTGAATTCATGGATATGGCCTCGTGTTAGCGTGCATGAATGCTTTTAAATAAAGGCAAATGTGCTGAAGCAGAGTGTGCATCAATCCAGCGTTTTGTACTCGATGTTGATGACTTCCAGTTCACGCACGCCGCCCGGGGCGGGGAAGCGCACGCTGTCGCCGATGCGCGCTTTGAGCAAGGCGCGCGCCAGTGGCGAAATCCAGGAAATGCGGCCGCGAGCGGGATCGGTTTCATCCAGACCGACGATGCTGTAACTCGCTTCGATGCCAGATTCGTCCCGCACCGCAATGGTGGCGCCAAAAAAGATGATATCGGTGTTGCACTGATCAAGTGGGTCGACGACCAGCGCGTTTTCCAGCCGTTTGGTCAGGAAACGGATGCGGCGGTCGATTTCGCGCAGGCGTTTCTTGCCGTAGATGTAGTCGCCGTTTTCGGAACGGTCGCCGTTGCCGGCAGCCCAGGAAACGATGCTGACCACTTCCGGGCGTTCGCTGCGCACCAGCTGCGAAAGCTCCGCCTGCATGCGGGCGTGACCAGCTGGCGTCATGTAGTTCTTGCTTCCGGCCGGCAGGGCGGGCAGCCCGATTTCCTCGTCTTCGTCCTCGGTTGTGCTTTCACGCACAAAAGCCTTGTTCATGCGATTGCAGCTATTCCTGGATTTTTCGTTGGCTTGTTCGCCGGATTACTCGTCTTCGAGTGGAGGATTGCCATCGAATACCAGACTTTTCCGGCGCTCAAGATAGAAGTCACGCGAGAACTCGTAATTGTCCAGCGCAGCAGCATCGACCGCCCGTTTGGCTTCCAGCAGATCCGCACGGAGCGCTACCAGACGTAAGACCATAACTGGGTTGCGGGTGGCTACATCATCATGTGTTCGCACTAGGTCGGTATGTCTGGAATCAACCACAAACCCTGCCGTATCGCGCAGATTGCTCGGGCCGATGAAAGGCAGCACAAGATAGGGGCCGCTGCCAGCGCCCCAGCGTCCCATGGTCTGGCCGAAATCTTCATTGTGTTTTTTCAGGCCCATTTCGCTGGCGACATCGAGCAAGCCGAAAATGCCGATCGTGCTGTTGAACACCAGGCGCATGAAGTCGCGCGAGGTTTGTTCCAGCTTGAGTTGAAGAATGTCGTTGGCAACCACCGTGACATCGTCGAGATTGGAGAAAAAATTGCGGATCCCGGTTTCAGCAATATCCGGGGTCACCTTTTTGTAGCCTTTGGCAATGGGGATGAGAACGGCCTGATCGACCCCCTCATTGAAGCTGTGGATAGCCCGGTTCATCGGTTCAAGCGGGTCGAGCACTTCACCACGGGCGGCGCAACCGGTGAGTACCAGGCTGATTGTCAGAAGTAAGGGTGTCTTGGCAAGCATGTTGATGTCTGAAACTTGGGAGCGTTAACTTTAACTATCGACCTGCCAGCATATTACTTGAGCTGTTCGTGTCTGGTGCAGGATGCTTAAAGCTAACCGCGCTATTCTATGAATCCCACGTTTGACGCGAGGTTGACCCTGGAGCAATGGCATGGCGACAATCCAGGTATTTATTGATCAATAGGACTCGCACCATGAATACCGAAGCTGAATTGTCCAAAGAACAACAAATCATGCGTGCCATGCGTAAAACGCTGACTTCCATCGTGCGGGACGCAGCACCAAGAGATGGAATGCCGAGTCCATTTTCACCCGATACGGTGGAAAATATTCGCATGTGTCTCGGCCTGATTTCGGCACGGGAAGCTGAATTGGCTGAGAACCTGGGTTTTTCCCGCAACGAGCGACCAAGTTATTCAGATGAAGAACAGACTGCGAAACCGATGCAGTTTGTCCCGCCTGGCAAGAAGTTGAACTGATGGCAGAGGCAATCGCCAGTCTGGTTTCCGATTCTGAGTCACCCGTGGTGAGAACTGGTTATGTGGTGATTTACTCGCCAAAACGGGGTAATCGCAAACGCTTCCCGGAAAACTGCGTCACCCTGTATGCCTCCGAGGCAGCCGCGCTGGCAGCGTCACAACCGGAACTGGGCCATTACGCAGCGGTAGCCTCCGGACCTTCCCGTTCATCGGAAGGGTTTCGGGTGTTTTATCTGGTGCGTTGGCTGGATTGAAAGCTGTTTTTAATCTGGCAAGTAGAATCTGGCTCAAGTTTTCTAAAAAATGGCCGTTCATGCCTTGTGGCATAATCCGCCGCGTTTTTTTCAATATCAGTGCTGGGAGTTCGCAAATGAAACGCTACTTGTTGCCTGTCATGCTGGCAGGTCTGCTGACCGCCTGCGCAAGCGGCCCGGTTTTCCCTCCTGCTCCGGCCAAGGCTACGGATAATGCGAGTTGGTATTACCTACTCGGCCCGGGTGATTCAGTGAGTGTTTTTGTCTGGGGCAACCCTGAGGTTTCCGGTTCTTTCACGATCCGACCCGATGGCATGATGACCATGAATCTGGTTGAGGATCTGCCGGCGACCGGAAAAACGCCGACTCAACTGGCGCGCGAAATTGAAAAAATTCTGGCTCGCTACATTCAGGATCCCGTTGTCACCGTAATGGTAGGCGGTGGTGTCGGGCCTTATAGCCAGCAGATCAGAGTCCTTGGCGAGGCGGCTAAGCCGCAAGCGCTGAACTATCGTGAGCAAATGTCGCTTGTGGATTTGATGATCGCCGTCGGCGGCATCACCGATTTCGCAGCTGGCAACAAGGCCAGCATCCTGCGTGTAGTTGACGGCAAGCCGCAGCAGTTCGGCGTCAGAATAGAAGATCTACTTAAGGGCGGCGATGTGTCAGCCAATGTGGATATGCGGCCTGGCGATGTCCTGATCATTCCGGAAAGCTGGTTCTAACCATTTTTATGCAGGTATTTAATCGCGCCGGGAGTTCGTTCGGATGAATGAAGCATTGGAGCAGATATTTGGCTATCTCCGGGCGGTCTGGCGAAAACGCTGGGTCGTGCTGGGTACAGCCTGGCTTGTCGCCTTGGTGGGTTGGGTTTACGTTTATTTCCTGGAAAACAGATACGAAGCACAGGCGCGTGTTTACGTTGATACTCAGTCGCTATTGGCACCTCTGATGTCCGGGCTTGCGGTCCAGCCAAATACCGGGCAGCAGATCGCGATGGTGACTCGCACGTTGGCAAGCCGGCCCAACCTGGAAAAAGTGGCGCGGATGACTGATTTGGATTTGCGTGCGAAAACGCCCAAGCAACAGGAAATTCTCTATAACGACTTGGCCAAGGCGATCAGTTTGGCTGGCAGTGACCGGGAGAACCTGTACACCATCAAGTATCAGAATACGAATCCTGATGTCGCCAAACGAGTTGTGCAGGCATTGCTGACGATCTTCACTGAAAGCAGTCTTGGTGGTGCGCGCAAGAATATTTCTACCACCCAGAAATTTCTTGAGGATCAATTGGCCAGTTACCAAACGAAAATGCTGGAAAAGGAAAAAGAACTTGAGGCGTTCAAATTGCGCAATATCAATTCGATGCCGGGCCAGGGGGGTGATTTCTACTCTAAGCTGAATTCGATGGATCTGGCGCTCGAGCAGGCGAAGTTGGAGTTGGATGAAGCTTCCAACCGAAAGAAGCAGTTGCAGCAGCAACTGGAAGATCAGGATGAAGTGCTCAGCATGCCAGCACCTGGTGGAGTGACCAGTTCCGCGCTGGATGGCCGTATCTCTGCATTGCAGTCTCAAGTCGATAACCTGCGTTTGCGTTATACCGATCTGCATCCGGAGATTGCACGTACCAAGCAGTTGATTGATCGACTTCTGGAGCAGAAGAAACGTGAAGACGAAGAGTTGAAGGCGCAACCGCAGGGCGCAATCAAAGCGCAGAACCCGGTCTATCAGCAGCTTTCAGTCGCCATCGCGGAAGCGGATGCGAACGAGGCGGCAATGAAAGCGCGGGTCAAACAATTGCAAGGCAAACGCAATGCATTGTTCGGCTCGGCGGATAGCATTCCGGTCATTGAACATGATTTCGCGCAAATTCAGCGTGACCTTGGTGTGTTGAAGCAAAACTATGACGCTTTGTTGACGCGTCGTGAAACAGTGCTGATGTCAGGCGAGGTTGAAAGCAAAACCGACTCGGTCGAATTCAGGGTGATTGATCCGCCTCGCGTGCCGAACAAGCCGGCATGGCCCAATCGCCCGCTTTTTGTGACTGCAGTGCCTTTGGTCGGTATCGGTTTGGGCATTGCGCTTGCATTCCTGTTGTCGCAATTGCGGCCAAGTATTGATAACCGGCGTCAATTGCTCGATCTCACCAGCTTCCCTCTGCTTGGCATGGTTTCTATGATCCAGACTGAACAAGCGCAGAGCAAAAGGCGTCGTTCAAATCTGATGTATGTGGCGGGTAGCGCTGCGCTGGCCATGGCATTGCTGGCGCAGATCATTTACTACCTCGTTCTTTCACCAGCGGCATAGGCCAGGAGGCGATATGAGCATCATCGAGCGCGCAGCTGGCAAATTGGGGTCTTCAGACTCTGCCGCAACCGTTATCCAAACCGCACCGCGGGTTCCCGGTTCTGTCGATGAGGGCAGGTTGATCGAAGCCGCCATTGAGCGCGCCGAGGCGTCATTCAATCGAGCGCCGCAGCCGCAACATCAGCAACAGCCGCCACATCGTCAATCGCCTCAACTCGATGATGACGATGGTCCGGAAACGATCATTGGCAGTCAGCGTGGTGTCGTCAATCTGGCACGCTTGAAACTGGCTGGTGCGCTGACGCCGGATGCAGGCCGCAGTCGAATCGCCGAGGAATATCGCTTGATCAAGCGCCCTTTGTTGATCAACGCATTCGGCCAGGGTGGTAATCCGCCGGTGCGAAATGGAAACCTGATTATGGTGACCAGTTCGGTGCCGGGCGAGGGCAAGTCATTTACCGCCATCAACCTGGCCATCAGCATGGCGACCGAGCTTGAAAGCACGGTGTTGCTGGTGGATGCCGATGTCACAAAATCTTCCGTGGTGCGCTATCTCGGTCTGGAAGCGGAATTGGGCTTGCTGGATGTGTTGCGAGATCCCAAGGTTGAATTGGCTGATGTGCTGATCAAGACCGACATCGCCAAGTTGACCGTGTTGCCTTCGGGCAAAGGATTCGCGCATGCCACTGAATTGCTGGCGAGTAGTTCGATGAAGGCGTTTGTGGAAGATATTTCCACTCGTTATCACGACCGGATCATCATTTTTGATTGCCCGCCGTTATTGGCTACCAGCGAAGCTTCTGTCTTGGCAAGTTACATGGGCCAGATTGTTTTCGTTGTAGAAGCCGAGCGGACGCCGCAAGAGGCGATCAAGGATGCACTCGCGCACCTGGTCGATTGCCCACATGTCGGGCTGGTCCTCAATAAAGCGCCTGCTCGTTCGGTGGGTGGCGATTACTACGGCTATGGATACGGTTATGGCGGCTATGGCGAGTACGGCAAGCAATAAGCGGTTTTACTTGCTGGTTTGTCTGCTGATTGCTTTGCCGGCATGGTCAGGAGACTGGAAGTTCACGTCTGGTATTGCGTTGTCGGAGCGTTATTCCGACAACGTCGATTTGGAAGCCAACGGTCAGGCGGATTCCGACTGGATCACCGAGATTTCGCCGCGGATATCGATGTCTCGCTCCGGTGGACGGGTCAAGGCCAATGTTGATTACAGTTTGCAAGGACTGCTTTATGCGAACGATTCGAATCAGAATGATGTCCGCCATAACCTGAATGGCCGGGCCACTGCTGAATTGGCCAGAGATTTTTTCTTTATCGATGCCACTGCGCGCATCTCGCATCAACTTCTGAGTCTTGCCGATGCCGGTGGTTTGGGTGATGCGGTTGGTTCTGGGAATACCACTTCGGTTGGATCTATTAGTTTAAGTCCATACATCAAACATCGTTTTGGTTCGGCGGCGACAGTGGAAGCCCGAATGACTCAGGACGGCGTGTTCATTGGTGATTCCTCGTTATCCGATACCAACAGCACGCGCTATCAATTAAGCGCCGTGAGTGGCAATTACTTTCTGCCGCTTTCCTGGGGCGCGAGTTACGCCAAGTCGGATACGAGTAACAGTGGCCGCCAATGCACGATATCGGTTGACACGTAAATTTGGTCTGTTGGCCCAGGCAAGCAAGGAGAAGAACAATTTCGCTGGTGCCAGTACCACCAATAATATCCGGGACTTTTCCTCGTATGGTTTCGGGGCGTTCTATACGCCGAGCCGGCGAGTGTCGATGGATGTGTTCTTCAACGATTCCGATAGTGGCAGTTTTATCAGTGGCACTTTTACGCTGAATCCGACACTGCGTACTTCGCTTGTCGCGACCACCTCCGAGCGGGCTTATGGACGCTCTTATTCATTGAATCTGGCACACCGCACACGCAAGTCGAACTGGAGCTTGCGTTACAGCGATGATTTGACGACCTCGCAGCAACAATTCACCGCCTTTGCCGGTTTCCTTTGTCCGATTGGAACGATCCCTCCCGATCCGGCTTGTATCCCAGTTTTCAACTCGGTTCTCACGGATGAGACCTATGTGTCCAAAAATCTGGTCGGTGCGGTGAGTTACACCCTGCGGCGCAATACCTTGAACCTCAGCCTCTTCGAAAATCGGCGCGAGTTCCAATCGAGCGGCCAGACAGATACGACCCAAGGACTTCAGGCCTCATGGAGTTTAAAACCCGCCGCCCACACCACTTTCACGCTTTCAGGTGGCTTCTCAACAAATGAAATTAGTGGCCCGCCCAGTCGAGAAGACGATCTCTG
>JAIFLB010000168.1 GCA_020049245.1 Betaproteobacteria bacterium
GCCGGACGCAACCTCAGCATCAGTCCGCACACCGGCATGTTGATGGTGCGCGCGCTGCCGATGGAGCAGCGGCAAGTCGTCGAATATCTGAAAGCTGCGCGCATCCAGGTTGAACGTCAGGTGATGATCGAGGCCAAGATCATTGAAGTGACACTGAATGAAAACGCGCAGACCGGCATCAACTGGGCGATGTTCAATGATGGTTTGCATCGCTGGTCGAAAGGCGCCGATGCCAGCAGCTTCCCGCTGCCCGGAACCCCGCCGGTGTCGGCGACCTTGTCCTCGATTCTGGGCACCGGCCTACCCGCCACATCAGGCGCCACGGCAACCTCCGCCGGCGTCTTCGGTCTGGCGTTCCAGACCAGCAACTTCGCCGCGCTGCTCAACTTCCTCGAAGGCCAGGGCCAGGTGCAAGTGCTGTCCAGCCCGCGCATCGCCGATGAATTCTTCATCACCGAGATCACCAGCACGCCCTCGACCAGCGGCGGCACCGGGACAACGACATCAACCAGCATCACCACGCAGCCATTCTTCTCCGGCATTGCACTTGATGTGACGCCGCAGATCGACGACGCCGACAACATCATCCTGCATGTACATCCATCAGTCAGCCAGGTGGTCACGGACTCCAAGTCGGTCTTGGTGGGAGGTGAAGACTTCAGTTTGCCGCTGGCAAAAAGCAGCGTTTCGGAAACCGACAGCGTAGTGCGCCTGAAAGACGGCGAGATCGCTGCCATCGGCGGGCTGATGAAGCGCGAATCGCGGGATGCCGGCAGTAGCGTTCCCGGCTTCGGCGACATTCCCGGCCTCGGCTGGTTCTTCAAGAACACCAGCAAGCAACGTCAGAAACAGGAACTGGTGATCCTGCTACGCCAGCGCGCGTTTGCAGGAATTCACGCCACCGCCGGCGCAACCCCCGGCACCACCGCAATAACCTGACTCACGTGTACCTCACTCACTTCGGCCTGAAGGAATTTCCTTTTGGTTTGACCCCCGACACCGAGTATTTTTTTCCTGGCAGCGGCGCCCAGGCTGCGCTCAATACGCTATTGGTGGCGCTGGATTCCGGCGAAGGGCTGATCAAGATCGTGGGGGAAGTGGGGTCCGGCAAGACGATGCTCTGCCGCTATTTGCTGAATCACCTGGAAAAACGTGGCTGGGCCGCCGCCTATGTGCCGAATCCCCATCTCTCGCCGGCGGCGCTGAATCAGGCGTTGTTGGCTGAACTTGGCGAAACGGGCGGCAGCATCGTCAAACGCAGCGTCGCCTACGGCCTGACCAAGGCGCTGGAAATTCGCCTGCTCGAACTGGCGCAGGCCGGCAGACCGGCCGTGGCGCTGATCGACGAAGCCCAGGCGATGCCGCTGGAGAGCCTGGAAGCGCTGCGCCTGATCACCAATCTGGAAACCGAAAAGCGCAAGCTGCTGCAGATTGTGCTGTTTGGCCAGCCCGAACTCGACGCCCGGCTGGCTGACCCATCGGTTCGGCAGATCAGAAGCCGCATCGGTTTTCATGAACAGATTACGCCATTGACCCACACTGAAACCCCGGTTTACCTGATGCATCGCGTCAAGCAGGCCGGCGCAGCGGGACCACTGTTCAGCACCGCCGCCGCGCTGAAATTGCATCAGCGAAGCCAGGGCATGCCGCGCTTGCTCAACATCCTGGCGCACAAAACCTTGTTGCTGGCATTCGGCGAGGGCCTGGCGCAAGCGCAACCGCGCCATGTGCGTCTGGCCGCCCGCGATACGCCAGGTTCGTCGCGGCCCTGGTGGCATTTTCAGCCGAGGTCGACATGAGGGGGTGGCATGAAGGGGTTGGCATGAGGGAGTTGGCGTGAAAGGGGCGACATGAGCGTCATCAATCAGGTGTTGAAAGATCTGGATCGCCAGGGCGCCAATACCTCAGCGCCACAAGGCGTCTTTGCCATCAACACGACGCCAGCGCCGGCAGTCAACTGGCCGTTGCGGCTGCTTGCCGGTCTGCTGATTGTGCTGGCGGCAGTCTGGTGGTTCTGGCCAGCGGCGCCTGTTACGCCTCCAAAACAGGCAACGGCACCGTCTCCAGCACCTGTGCCCGCGCCTCCGGTTGAACAACCGATCACGCCGCAACTCACTCTTACAGAAACACTCACCCCCCCGGCGCAGATCAGTCCGTTACCTGAAAACGCCACCCAGGCAGCGACAAAACCCGACGCAGCGACTCCGCCGCCGCCCAAACCAGTCATGCTCGTTTCAATCTCGCCTCGGCTGGATAAACGTTTGCCGGATAAACATTTACCCGATAAACATTTACCCGATAAACGCTTGCCCGAGAGCGCGCCGCCAGCGGATACCGCGCAACGTATCGTCAAGGAAACCAAACCGCCATCCGCCCAGATGCAGGCGGAAGAAGCCTGGCGGCAGGCTGGGCAACTGCTTGAGCAAGGCCGTAATCATGATGCCCAGGCCCGCCTGGAACTCGCCCTGCGCCTGGACCCAGGCCAGACCGCCGCGCGCCAGAAACTGATTGCGCTGGCGCTGGAAGCGGGCAATACCGCCAGTGCCGAATCTCTGCTGCGCGAAGGTATGCTGCAACACCCCACCGATGCCTGGTATCCACGCAGCCTGGCGCAAGTGCACCTGCAGCGCGGCGATTTCGCGCAGGCCGGCGGGATTCTCAAAGCTGCGCTTGGCAAGTATCCGGATGCTGCCAATTGGGCCCTGTATGCCAGCACGCAGGCCAAACTCGGCAAGCCGGCGGAAGCCGCCCAGGCTTATCGCGAAGCCCTGCGGCTTGATCCCAACCAAGGCAACTGGTGGATCGGAATGGCGGTTGCTTTGGAGAAAAACAACGCTAAAGCGGATGCCGCCGCAGCCTATCAACGCGCGCTGCAAACCCGTCTCAGCGGCGAACTGCGGGAATTTGCCGAACAGAAGGCCAGGTCTCTGGCTGAACGCTGAACGCACGACTACCCGCGCAGGCAAGCAAGTCAAGCTGCGGGGACGAACCCGACTAAAATCGGGTTTGCTTCTTATCTTTACGCATCGCCATGGTCCCTCACCTCACTACCGCGTTAACCGGCCCGCTGCTCGATCTTGAACGCCACGTCATCGACGCCCAAACGGATATCGAGCACTGGTTCCGCCGCCAATGGATGCAGCACGCCGCGCCGTTCTACAGTTCGGTCGATCTGCGCAACGCCGGCTTCAAGCTGGCGCCGGTGGACACCAATCTGTATCCCGGCGGCTTCAACAACCTGAATCCGGATTTCATGCCGCTGGCGGTGCAGGCGGCGCAGGTTGGCGTGGAAAAGATGTGCGGCGATGCGCGCCGCTTCCTGATCATCCCCGAGAACCACACGCGCAACCTGTTCTACCTGCAGAACGTCGCCGCGCTGGCCGACATCATCCGCAAGACCGGCCTGACCGTCCGCTTCGGCAGCCTGATTCCCGATCTGCAGGAACCGCTGACGCTGGATCTGCCGGATGGCGGCCAGATCACGCTGGAACCGGTGCGGCGTGAAGGCAACCGCCTGCTGCTCGATCCCGAATCGAAACATCATGCCCGCTTTGAACCGTGCTCGATTCTGCTGAATAACGACCTTACCGCCGGCGCACCCGACATCCTGAAGGGACTCGACCCGGCTCAGACCATGCTGCCACCGCTTCACGCCGGCTGGGCGACGCGGCGCAAATCAAACCACTTTGCCGCCTATGACCAGATCGCGCGCGACTTTTGCAGTTTGATCGACATGGATCCATGGCTGATCAATCCCTATCACGCCAATTGCGGCGAGGTGAACTTCCACGCCCGTGTTGGCGAAGAATGCCTGGCGCACCACGTTGACGCGGTGCTGGCGCGCACCCGCGCCAAATATGTCGAATACGGCATCGACCGCGAACCCTTCGTCATCGTCAAGGCCGACGCCGGCACCTACGGCATGGGCATCATGACGGTGAAATCCGCCGACGACGTGCGCGATCTGAACCGCAAGCAGCGCAACAAGATGGCGGTGGTCAAGGAAGGCCTGGAAGTCACCCAGGTGCTGGTGCAGGAAGGCGTGCCCACCTTCGAGAGCATCAACGAAGCCGTCGCCGAACCGGTGGTGTACATGATCGACCACTTCGTCATCGGCGGTTTCTACCGCGTCCACACCAGCCGAGGCATCGACGAGAACCTGAACGCCCCCGGCATGCATTTCGTGCCGCTCGCGTTCGACGCCACCGGCAGCTACTGCGACGGCGGCCTGCGCCCCGACGCGCCGGTGAATCGCTTCTACACTTACGGCGTACTGGCGCGCATGGCGGCGCTGGCGGCGGCGCTGGAACTCGAGCAAACCGCGCCGATTAACGTGGAACGGACGTCATGAACCTCCTCTTCATCGCCGACCCACTGGCGACCTTCAAGACTTACAAGGATTCCACCTACGCCATGCTGGTCGAGGCGGCGCGGCGCGGGCATGGGCTGAACGCCATGCTGGCCGGCGATCTGGCCTGGCGGGATGGAAAAATCATCGGCGCGGTGCGCTCGGTTGAATTAACTGGCGGCGATCCCTGGTTTGCCGAGGGCGCAACCGTATGGCGCGATCTGGCGGATTTCGACGCAGTGATCATGCGTACCGATCCGCCGTTCGATCAGGCGTATCTGTATGCCACCTGGTTGCTGGAAATGGCCGAGCGGCAGGGCGCGCGCGTGTTCAACCGGCCGCAATCCTTGCGTGATTACAACGAGAAGCTGGCGATTGCCCGCTTTCCTCAGTTCATCGCGCCGACGCTGGTCAGCAACGATGCGGCTTTGATCCGGGAATTTCTCGCCCAGCACGGCGACATCGTGGTCAAACCGTTGAATGCAATGGGCGGCAGCGGCATCTTCCGTTTAAGGCCGGGCGACGCCAACCTGGGTGCGATTCTGGAAACGGTGACGCGCAACGGCGCCGAAACCATCATGGCCCAGCGTTATCTGCCGGAGATCAAGGACGGCGACAAACGTATCCTGATCATCGATGGCGAGGCGGTACCGTTCTGCCTGGCGCGCATTCCGGCCGAAGGCGAGACGCGCGGCAATCTGGCCGCTGGCGGCACCGGCGTGGCGCGGCCGTTGGGCGCGCGGGATTGGGAAATCGCGCGGGCACTCGGCCCGACACTGAAAGATGCCGGCCTGTTGCTGGTTGGCCTGGATGTGATCGGCGACAGCCTGACCGAGGTCAACGTCACCAGCCCGACCTGTTTCCAGGAAATCACCCAGCAGACCGGCTTCGATGTGGCGGCGATGTTTGTCGATGCGCTGGAAAGACAGGTGAGCGGTGAGGGGTGAACGGTGAGGCAGGTTCTTGCACTATGGCTGGTCCTGCTCCTGCTCACCGGCTGCGGTGAAAAATTGCACAAGCAGCAGTCCTATGTGTTCGGCACGCTGGTGGAAATTACGGTATTTGGCGAATCGGAGGAGAAGGCGCGGCAAGTCACCGACAGCGTGTTGAAGGATTTCGATGCCATGCACCAGACCTTGCATGCCTGGCAGCCCGGCGCGCTGGAGCAACTCAATGCGCGGATTGCTCAAGCCAGCGCAGCCAAGCCGGCCGAGGCAACACTGACGCCGGAACTGGCCGCAATGTTGCAGGATGCCCGACGCTTGTCGGAGCTTGCCGAAGGCTTGTTCAACCCCGCTATCGGCAGTCTGGTGCGGTTGTGGGGGTTTCATTCCGATACCTTCGAGCCGCGCCAGCCGGACACCTTGGAAATAGAGCGTCTGGTCAAAGCCAGGCCGGAGATGGCTGATCTACACATCGACGGCGTCAAGCTGAAGTGCGCCAACCCGGCGGTACGACTCGACCTGGGTGGTTACGCCAAGGGCTATGCGCTCGACCGGGCGGCGGCCAAAATGAAAAGCCAGGGCGTGAACAACGCGCTGATCAACATTGGCGGCAACATCCTGGCGCTGGGAAAAAAGGGCGGCCAGGCCTGGAAAGTCGGCATCCAGCATCCGCGTCGCGCCGGCGCGCTGGCCATGCTCGAATTGCATGATGGCGAGGCGATCGGCACCTCCGGCGACTATCAGCGTTACTTTGAACTTGGCGGCAAACGTTACTGCCACCTGATCGACCCGCGCACCGGCTGGCCGGCGAACCAGGCGCAGGCGGTGACGGTGATTGCGAGTGGCGTCCGCGCCGGCACGCTGTCCGATGTCGCAAGCAAGCCGCTGTTCATCGCCGGTCCGGCAGACTGGCGGCGCCTGGCTGGAAAGATGGGAATCAGCCAGGCCATGTTCATCGCCAGCGATGGCAAAATCGAAACAACCTCAGATCTGGCGCGGCGGCTGATCTGGAATAGCGAGCCAAAGTGATCAAGCTCACGATTCGGCAATGCATTGTCTATAGTTCTTTCAAAATCTTGCCACTTTCAGCCACACCACGAATACCTCTGCCGCTCACTGGTTCATGCTCGCTTAACAGCCAAGGAAAATAACCCTATGTACGCCTGGAAAAGCCATATCGTCGTGCAAGCCGATTATCAACATTGGGCCAACGAGGTGTTGTTTACCGCGCTGGATTACCTCCAACCGGATGTCCTGGAAAGTGATCAAGGCCTGTTCTTCAACAGCATCCACCATACCGTCGATCACCTTTTACAGGTCAGCCAGCTCTGGCATGCGCGTTTGCAAGGCGAGCTGATGACAGTCAATTTCAAGGTCATCAGCATTCCGGATTGGCGGGAACTGAAACTCGCACTGCGCCGCGAGACGCGCAAGCTGCAAAACTGGCTGGAAGCCCAGCCGCCAGAATTTTTCGATAGCCAGGTCGACTATATCGGCAGCGAAGGAAGGCCATATACGATATGGGCGCGCGATGCGCTGACCCACCTGTTTACCCATTACGCGCATCATCGCGGCCAGATTTCCGCCGTCGTCACCCGCCTTGGTGCGCCGTGTCCGGAAATGGATTTCCTCTACTACCGACGCGAGATGGAGCGCCTGCTCAACGAGGTGAAACAGGCGTCCGGGACGGAACTGCAGTCACCCGAAGCAGCGGCGTGATCAGATCATCGAGCCTGCCGGCATGCACTTGACCCGCGATCTTGTGACGCACGATGCCATCGCGATCGACGATAAAAGACAGTGGCACGCGCGAGATGTTGCCAGATGCGTCGCCGAATGCCGCCGTCGTCTCTGGCGTGGCAAGCGGCGCGGGGAATGAATAACCCTCGGCGCGCATGAATGTATCCACTTCGGTTTGGGTTTTATCCAGGCTGTAGGCGACAATCTCAAATCCTTTCGCCTGGTTTTCCTGATAGAACGCCTGCATCGCCGGCATTTCATGGCGGCAGTATGGGCACCAGGTGGCCCAGAAATTCACCAATACCACCTTGCCGCGCAAGTCGCTCAGGCGCTGTCCGGGCAAGGTGGCAATATCCGGCGCGGCGTAGGCCAGTTCATCGACAAACGCTGGCGGCCGGAACCAGAGATACACGATCAGCCCGATCAGAATTGCCGTCACCGGGCTGGGTTGCAGTTTTTTGAGGAACGCCGAAGCAACGGGTGACACCGCCAAAAAAGAGGACACCGGCTGGCGTCCGCCAGTGCGAGGCCGACATGCGCCGCGCACCCGGGTCGCCGCCCCTGGCATGGTTGAAAAGAACGATTCTTCCACGCCAACGATCAGCAAAAAGGTGCGTCCGGAAGCCGAAACCCGAGCGTCCAAACCCTATGCCGGAAAATCGGGAACCCCATCAGAGACGGGCGGACGCGGCAGAAGTTCAGGCCGCGCCGGTCATAGCGAGCACGATCGCTCAGCCAGACCGCCGCGCGAGGCTGATGCGGCACCGGAACGTAAACCGGCTTTTTCGCAGAATCAGCCATCGAATCGGCCATCGAATTTTCAATCGAATCCACGCCGACGCGAAATCAGCGAAGCCACGCGTGAAACGGCATCGCGCCCTGCCTATGAGCGACTCGGGCAAGACAAACCTGCCGCGAAATCGCGATTTGCCGCGCCTGCGCCGGTCGGCTACCAGTTCTTCGCCTCCTGCCCGCGCGGCCTGGAAGAAGAACTGTGCAAGGAACTCGATGCCCTCGGGGCAACCGACATCGTGCCCGCCTCCGGTGGCGTCGGCTTTATCAGCGACATGCGCACCGGCTGGAAAATCAACCTGTGGAGCCGGCTGGCGATTCGGGTTTTGTGGCGGGTTGGCGAAGGCCATTACAAGAAAGAGGAAGACCTCTACCAGGCCGCGCTGGCGCTGGATTGGCCGTCCTGGTTCGACGTCACGCGCACCATCGCGGTCACCACCGTCGGCAAGAACAGCCCGCTGCCCAGCCTGAATTTCGTCAGTCTGCGCATCAAGGATGCGATCTGCGACCGGTTCCGCGCCGCCGTCAACGAACGCCCCAGCGTCAACACGCGCAAGCCGGACATTCCGCTGACGCTGTTCCTCAGTTCCGACCGCTACACCTTGTATCTCG
>JAIFLB010000190.1 GCA_020049245.1 Betaproteobacteria bacterium
ATACCGAAGGCGCCATCGCGCTGCTGGCGCGAATCGCGGTGGAAGACCCGGCCGACCTGGCCGTTGCCGCCGATCTGGCCAAGCTGCTGACGCTGGCCGGGCGACCGCACGAAGCGCTAGCGCTGCTTGCCGCTTTGCCCTCCTCGGCACGAAAGCAACCCAATATCGCCGGCCTCCTGGCGCATCTGGAATTGCTCGAAGCTGCCAATCAGGAACATGCCGATGACGCTGATACTCCCGCAGCGCGCCTGACTCAAGCCGCGCAAGCGCTGTTTGAAGACCGGCCGGAACAGGCGCTGGAACAACTGCTGGAACTCGCCCGCACAGCCCCTGCGTTTCGCGACGACATCGGCCGCCGTGCCATGCTGGCACTGTTCGGCATGCTAGGCGGAGAGCATGCGTTGACGCGGCAGTACCGCGCCCGCCTGGCCGAACTCTCGGTATAAAGCCATTTCTCGGCGTGATGTCCGCATGGCAAACCGCATTCGTCAGTGCGCCCGCGTTCGCGCACTTGAAGCCATGGCTGGACCGATTCCAGACGACAGACTGGCCCGACCTGGCAACGCTGAATCAGTTTGCCGAGGCGCAGAATTTGCGGAATGCGAGGGGACTGCCAATCCGCTTTACATCACAGACCAACGCCTGTGGACAGCATGACTACGAAACCGGTATTCATGCCAGCGGCCAGGTGCCCAGCCGCGAACGCAACTGGCACGATCTGTTCAACGCACTGACCTGGCTGGCTTTTCCGGAGACCAAGGCGGCGTTGAACGCCGTTCATCAAACCACGCTGCTGCCGGGCCAAAACCGCCTGCCGGCATCCGACACCGCCACGCTGTTCGATGAAAGCGGCCTGGTGCTGGCCGGCGAAGATGACACGCTCGCCCAGCTTCTGGCCGCGCGGCGTTGGCGGGAAGCCTTCCTTACCCGACGTGATGACTGGAAAAACATCAGGGTGCATGTCATCGGCCATGCCGTGCTGGAAAAACTGCTCAACCCGTGGCCGGGCATCACCGCCAAATGCCTGTTCATCAAGACCCGCCCGGATGCCGCCTTGAAGTTGCACGATGCGGCGATTGCCGAGCAATGGAGGAATAACGGAATGACGGATGCGCGCGCGCTGTTTCCGCTTCCGGTGCTGGGTATTCCTGGCTGGTGGCCGGCAAACCAGGAGGCGTCGTTCTACGACGATCAACGCTACTTTCGAGCGCCGCGCTGAAGCTCAGTTGTGCACCGTGACCGGTGGCGTATTGCAGGCCTCACCCGGCTCGACCGGGACATCCCGGACATCGAAAGTCATGTCAGCCAGATCGATCAGTATGTAGCTCGGCTTGGCGCCGACACCGCCGACGGTGCCCGGGTTGAGCAGATGCGAAACCCCGCCGCGCACTGTATCAACCCGCTGCACGCTGGCCTTGTGGTCATGCCCGCAGCAAACCAGATCGTAATCGCCAGTCAACGCCAGCGCGGCGGCGTAATGCGGGTAATGCACCAGGAAAATACTGCGTCCGCCCAGATGCAACGTCGCATCCTGGCCGTGATATCGCACCACGCTGTCCGGCTCATGCGACAGCTTGGACATGGCGAAAAGATCGCCGGTGTTGTTGCCATGGATGACATGCACCGGCAATTCGAATTTCTTCAGCACGCGCAGCGTGGTTGGCGCCACCACATCCCCGCAATGCAGAACCGCCTCGGCACCACGCACCTTGGCGTCCTGCACCGCATGTTCAAGCAACCGCCGGTTGTCGTGGCTGTCTGAAAGCAGGCAGATTTTCACGGATCAGAACAGCGGTTTTTCAGGCGCAGCCTGATAACGCGCGACACCGCCGAGAATTTCCTCGCGAGCGCCGTCAATGCCGACCCAACCCTCAACCTTGACCCACTTTCCGGGTTCCAGATCCTTGTAATGCTCGAAGAAGTGCGAGATCTGCTTGAGCAACAACTGCGGTAAATCATCCGGCGATTTGACGTGCGAATAAAGGCTGGTCAGTTTGTCGACCGGCACCGCAATGACTTTGGCATCGATGCCGGCTTCATCGGTCATCTTCAGCATGCCAACCGGACGACAACGCACGACCACACCGGTAATCAGCGGAATCGGGGTCACCACCAGCACATCGACCGGATCGCCATCTTCCGACAGGGTATGCGGCACATAACCGTAGTTGCAGGGGTAATGCATGGCAGTTGACATAAAACGATCAACAAACATGGCGCCGGTATCTTTATCAAGCTCATATTTGATCGGCTCACCATGCGCCGGAATTTCGATGATGACGTTAATGTCATCAGGAACGTTACGGCCGGTTGGGACGTGGTCGAGAATCATTTTGGAGCCTTTCTAAAAAATGTTGCGATGCGGCATTATACCCGAGTGTTCTGTTACACTTTTTTCACTTGCTTTTCAGTTGTTCATTCCGAGCGCATGCCATGGCCGAGTCGATATTCGGGGAAGTAATCATTCGCGGCATCACCCGCCAGGGAAAAATATTCCGCCCGAGTGACTGGGCGGATCGCCTCGCCAGCATCCTGTCTCAGGTTGGACATGACAACCGGCTGCGCTACTCGACCCAACTTTGCCCGGTAACACGCGAAGGCGTGAGATGCGTGGTAATTCAACGAATTCTGGAAGCGGAAGACCCGCGCATGTTCAAGTTTCTGCTCGACTTTGCGGATTCAAATGAACTTGAAGTCTTGCCTGGCCGCCAGAACGAACGGCCTTTCACTTGCCCGTTGCCCAACTCGGGGCAAGCAAATCGATAAACCCACGCAACA
This sequence comes from Betaproteobacteria bacterium, assembly GCA_020049245.1. GTDB lineage: Bacteria > Pseudomonadota > Gammaproteobacteria > Burkholderiales > Thiobacillaceae > PFJX01. The sequence goes on from JAIFLB010000190.1 coordinate 2,779, forward strand.
GCAACAACCAGACCCAAAAACAAAACCGCCCGGCAAGCCGGGCGGTTTTGTTTGAATCAAACTTGATCAGGCCATGGCCTTGATCGCGCCGGACAAGCGGCTCTTATGACGAGCAGCCTTGTTCTTGTGGACGATATTCTTGTCAGCCAGGCTGTCGATCACACTCATGTTTTCATTCAACATGGCCTGAGCAGCGGTTTTGTCACCGGCTTCAATCGCCTTGCGTACTTTTTTGACAGCAGTCCGGTAAGCCGAACGCTGAGACATGTTATGCAAGCGCAGAACTGCGGACTGACGGGCACGCTTCTTTGCCTGGGCACTGTTAGCCATACAGGAACTCCTTGGTAATCTGGACGCAACTGGAAAACGCGGCATCATACTGATCCGCCTTCCGCTAGGCAAGCAAACTCTGCATCTTTGCTATCACGCCAAGCCTCCATTCGTTACCATGCCGCGACTTTTCTTGTGACAAAACCTTCAACTCGCCCCCAATGAACCTGCTCAAAGCCCTCGCCACAGTCAGTTCGATGACGCTGTTGTCTCGCATTCTGGGCTTTGCGCGCGATGCAATCATCGCGCGCGCTTTTGGCGCCGGCGTCGCGACCGATGCCTTCTTCGTCGCCTTCAAGCTGCCCAATCTGCTGCGCCGGCTGTTTGCCGAGGGGGCGTTTTCGCAAGCCTTTGTCCCCATCCTGGCGGAATACAAGAATCAGCGTGGCGAGGAAGCGACGCGCATCCTGGTCAGCCGCGTCGCCAGTGTGTTGTTCGTCGCGGTGGCCTTGGTCGCCGGCCTTGGCATCGTCGCCGCGCCGCTGATCGTGCTGATCTCGGCGCCCGGCTTCAGCGCCGATGTCGAAAAATTCCAGTTGACGGTGGACATGACCCGCATCGTCTTTCCCTACATCCTGTTCATGTCACTGGTCGCATTCGCCGGCGGCATCCTGAACACCTTCAGTCGCTTCATGGTGCCGGCCTTTACGCCGGTATTGCTGAATGTCTCGATGATCCTGGCCGCCGCCGTGGCAGCGCCGTATTTCGATCCGCCGGTAATGGCGCTGGCCTGGGGCGCCTTCATCGGCGGCGTCATGCAGCTTGCGCTGCAGATTCCGGCGCTGAAGCGGCTCGGCTTCCTGCCGCGCTGGGACTGGGCGCCGAAGGATGAGGGTGTGCGCCGCGTACTTTTATTAATGGGGCCGGCGGCATTCGGCGTCTCGATCGCGCAAATTTCGCTGCTGATCAACACCATCTTCGCCTCCTTCCTCGCCACCGGCAGCGTGTCCTGGCTGTATTACGCCGACCGTCTGATGGAATTTCCCACCGGCATGCTCGGCGTCGCGCTGGGCACCATTTTGCTGCCGTCACTGGCAAAGCATTACGCCGACAACGACCCCTCGCAGTATTCTCGCCTGCTCGACTGGGGACTCCGGATGACGTTGATGCTGGCAGCGCCCGCCGCAGTCGGTCTCGGCATTCTGGCCGCGCCGTTGATCGCCACGCTGTTTCTCTATGGCGAATTCACCCCACATGACCTGGAAATGACCCGTCTCGCGCTGGTCGCCTACAGCATCGGCCTGGTCGGAATCATTCTGGTCAAGGTGCTCGCCCCCGGCTTCTATGCCCGCCAGAACATCAAGACACCGGTCAAGATTGCATTGCTTACCCTGCTTGCCACGCAAGCGATGAACCTGGCCTTCATCGGGCCTTTGCAACACGCCGGTCTGGCGCTGTCGATCGGCCTCGGCGCCTGTCTCAACGCCGGCATCCTGTTCTACAAACTGCGTTCACTCGGCATCTTCCAGCCGGAACCTGGCTGGGCCGTATTTCTTTTCAAGCTGATTACCGCACTGGCCGTTATGGGTCTATTACTTTGGTTAGGGGTAGGCCAATCCGGCCAGTGGATTGAATATGACTTTTCGCAACGCATCGCTCACCTCGCCGCGCTGGTCGCGGGAGGGGCGTGTGCTTATTTCGCCGCTCTCTGGCTGCTCGGTTTCCGGCTGCATCAATTCAAACGACGCGCAGCCTGAGTCAGGCCTAGCGTGATGCGCCGAGTCAGACTCGGACAACCGTATCGCTGGATCGTGGCGATTGCGTTGGCCGGTATGCTGCTTTCCGGCACCGCCTATCACTTCAGCGCTCAACACGAAACACAACGACTCCAGGCCCAATTCGAGCATCTCGCGCACGACCGCGCCCGCCACCTGCAAAGTTCGCTGAACGAAGCACTGGCAGTGCTGACCACGGTGCAAGGCCTGTTCGACGCCTCTCATCAAGTCAGCCGCAACGAATTTCGCCTCATGGTTATGCCCGCGCTAACGCGGCATCCGGAAATCATGGCGATCCAGTGGGCGCCCAGAGTCGACGCAAATGAACGCATCCGGTTCGATCTTGCGCTGAAGTCAGAAGGGCTAGGCGGCCTGGGCATATACGATGTCTCACCAGATGCCAGTGTCAGCCGCAAGGCGGCGGCGCGCGCCGAATACTTTCCGGTCCTGTTCAGCGAACCCTTCGCCAAGAACCGCTCCGCCATCGGCATCGACCCTTATGCCCGGCCGGTGAATCGCGACGCAATGACGGCCGCCATGCAGAGTGGCAGGCAGACGAGCACGCAGCCTTTCACCTTGGTGCAAGACCCGAGCGGGCCGCTCGCGGTAGCGATTTATCAACCGATTTTCCGGCTCGACCGACCGCATGCCACGCCAGAAATGCGGCAATCCGCGTTGCGCGGCTTTGTCATTCTGGTGCTGCGGCCGGGTATCTCGCTGGAAGCAGCCTTGGCCAAAGCATCAGCGGTGGGCATCGATATTCGCTTGCTGGACAGCGGGCAACCGCCGAACTTGATCCAGCACCTGCCGAGTCGGTTGCCGAATCAGACAATCAATCCCGACGAACGTCTGCAAAGCAGCCATCCGCTGAATTTGCCTGGTCGGCAATGGATATTGCGAATGACGGCCACCGATGGCTTCTACGCGCAAAATCAAAGCCGGGAACCCATCTCAGCCCTGCTTGCCGGTCTATCGATGAGTGGCTTGCTCTTGCTACTGTTGTGGGCGCATGTCCGGCAACGCCGGCAAGAGAAGCGCTTGCTCGACGAACTGCAAACAAGCGATAGCCGGTTCCAGCAACTGACCAACAACATCGACGCCGTATTCTGGATCGCCTCGCCGAACTGGGGACAGATCATTTACATCAGTCCGGCCTACGAACGGATCTGGGGACGCAGCGCCGATGCCCTTTATCGCAACAGCAGGGAATGGTTCGACGCAATCGTTGAAGAAGACCGCGCCGCAGTCGAGTATCAGTTTCCAGGTTCTGACCGAACCGACTGGAACAGCTTTCAATATTCACCCTTTCGCATCCGCCGCCCGGATGGCAGCCTCCGCTGGATTGCCTTGCGCGCCTTCCCGGTGCGTGACGAGGCCGGTCAATTGGTGCGCGTTTCCGGCATCGCGGAAGACATCAGCGAGCGGATGACCTACCAGCAACATCTGGAAGAACTGGCGCACTTCGACACGCTAACGCATCTGCCCAACCGCCGACTGCTGGCAGACCGCATGCAACTGGCGCTGGCGCGCAGCCAACGCAGCCATGATCTGCTCGGCATCTGCATGCTGGATCTGGATGGTTTCAAGCCGGTCAACGACCGCTATGGGCACGAAATCGGCGATCGGCTGCTGCTCGAAGTTGCCCAGCGTCTGCGCGAATGCGTGCGCGGCGACGACACCGTGGCGCGTCTGGGTGGCGACGAATTTGTCCTGCTGCTGGGTGGACTGAAAAACACCAGAGAACTGGAAGAAGCCTTGCGCCGCGTGCTGCAACGGCTGGCTGCGCATTACTCCGTCGCCGAACAGCCTGTCGCCATCTCGGCCAGCATCGGCGTCACGCTTTACCCGAACGACAACGGCGATGCCGACACCCTGTTGCGCCATGCCGACCATGCCATGTATCTGCAGGAACGCGAGCGCGACAACCGCGCCGCGCTTGGCCTGATCCAGAAGGCCATTGCGGCTGACCAGCTCTGTCTCTTCTATCAACCCATTGTCGACTGTCGCCGAGGCCGCGTGGTGGGCATGGAAGCGCTGGTGCGATGGCAACATCCCATTCTCGGCCTGATGGGACCGGGCGAATTCCTGCCACTGGTCGAGAGTGATGACGCACTGGCGCGCGACGTCGGTATCTGGGTCATGCGACATGCCATTGAACAGGCTGCAGCCTGGCGGCAGGCCGGGTTGCACATCCCGGTCAGCATCAACGTCTTTGTCCAGCAATTGCGTGATGCTGAATTCCCGCACAGATTGCAAACCTTGTTGGCGGCAAACCCCGAATTGCCGCCCGACCAGATCTGTATCGAAATTCTGGAAAACACCGCACTGGACGATTTCTCCAGCGTCACCCGCCTCATCCAGTTCTGTGCCCACCAGGGTATTCGCTTTGCGCTGGATGATTTCGGCACCGGCTTTTCCTCCCTCACCTACCTGCGCCGGCTGCCGGTCAACAGCTTGAAAATCGATCAGTCCTTCGTGCGCGACATGTTGCAAGACCCGGACGACCTCACCATCGTCGAAGGCGTCATCAGCCTCGGCAAGGCGTTCCGGCATCAGGTCATCGCAGAGGGCGTCGAATCCGCTGAACATGCGCTGATGCTGATGGAAATGGGCTGCAATCTGGTGCAGGGCTTCGGCATTGCGCGCCCGATGCCGAGCACGGATACCGAGACCTGGCTGAAGAACTTCCAGCCCGACCCGCGCTGGCTGGAAAACGCCGCGCAACGTCTGTCGCGGGATGATTTCCAGTTAATCCTGGCCGAGGTCAACCACCGCCAATGGCTGGCCGGCCTGCAAAACTGGATGCGCCAGTATCCCGATCACCGCCCTGCAGCGCCGCCACTCCACAGCCACGACTGCAACTTTGGCCGCTGGTATTACGGCGAGGGCGCACGCCGCTATGCGCAGTTCGCCGAATTTCACGCAGTCGAAGCCTTGCACGAGAACATCCATCTACTGGCGCAACAACTGGTCAGCGAGACGGAGGGCGGCGCCACCGCCTCCAGTCGTGAAACCGAAGCAGAGCTGTTGCAGAGCGCGGAGATTTTTGTCGATGCACTGACCAAAATCCGCAGCCTGGTCAAATACAACGACGCCGGCCAGTAAACAATTTCCAACCAGTTCCTTTTCAGGAGGCAGACATGATCAGTCACGAACCCATCATCTGGAATGACACCTTCCTTACCGGCATCAATCGCATCGATGACCAACACAAGGTTCTGGTGAATACGCTCAACGAAGCCAACACGCGTCTCGCCA
>JAIFLB010000044.1 GCA_020049245.1 Betaproteobacteria bacterium
CGTCCCAGCGCCAGCAAGGTGTCTTTCAGCGCCAGCGCCGAGAGCAGCCCGGTCAGGTTGATCAGCAGGGTCAGCGCCGCCTCGGCCAGGCCGATGCGCAGATTGATGGCGAACGGCGGTTCGGTGCCGGCGGTGAAGATTTCCACGGTAGCGGTGTCGCTGCTGGCGAACGTCCACAACCAGCCAGCTGAAATCCAGCTCATGACAGCCAGCGTCACCAAGGTGATGCCGTAGGCGAGGCCGCGCTGCTGTTCCTTCAGCAACCCCATCAGGAAGGCGGCGGCTAGCGCCGCAGTGATGATGTGCAGGGCGCTTACCATTTCAGTTCCGTGAAGCGTGCGATGTCGAGCGTGCGTTTCCGCTCATGCAGTTTGAGGGCGTAAGCCAGCATCAGCGCGGTGACGCCGACGCCGATGACGATGGCGGTCAGCACCAGCGCCTGCGGCACCGGGTCGATGACGCGGGCGACCGCGTCGGCGACCGGCACGGCGGCATCGATGATCGGCGCGGTGCGGCCGCGCATGTGGCCGATCGCCACGATGACGATGTTGACACCCGCATCGGCGATGCTGAAGGCGACGATCATGCGCAGCAGATTGCGCTGTGTCAGGGCGCCGTAAAAGCCGATCAGAATCAGGATGAAACCGGTGGCCATGGCCATCTGGGCGAGGCTGATCATGTTTCCTCCGTTTTGTCGGTTTTATCTATTTCTGACAGATTGGCCAGCATGGAAGAGAACTCGGCGCCGACCTTGAGGCCGATCAGCGAGTAAATCACCGGAATGACACCGGCCGAGAACAGTTCGCCCAGGTTGCCGATCGGCAGCAGGCGATTGTCGAGGAAGCCGCTGGCGAACAGCACGCCGAGCACGCCGATGCCGACGAAGAGCAGGCCGGACAGCGATTCGAGGACGGAGATCAGCTGGTGGCTGAAATGCTTGAGCGGATCGGCCAGCAGCAACAACAGCATGCCGGAGGCGATGATGGCGCCACCCTGGAAACCGCCGCCCGGCGTCAGATGGCCATTGACGAAAACGTACACACCGAGCAGAAGGATCAGCGGCGTCAACATCCGGCTGCCGGTAGTCAGCAGTTCGCCGACCGGCGGCCGCAGCTGGCGCGGCGTGTGCGGGAGTGCGGGCTGGCCCTGCGCCAGCACCAGGCCGACGATGGCGGCCGTGATGAACAGCACGGTGACTTCGCCCAGGGTGTCCAGGCCGCGATAGGTGACGACAATGGCGGTGACGATGTTCGCCGCGCCAATATCGCCGGCGGTGCGTTCGGCGTAATAGCGGGCGGTCTGGTTGAGCTCGCTGTCTGGCACATAGCCGGCCAGCAGGCTGGCGAACAGAGCGCCGACGGCGAGCAGCAACAACAGGGCAATGGCGCGCTTAATCATGTTCGAACCCCGTCATTTTTGCCCCCGTCAGGTGAGTCCGCATCCATTTCGGCATCGTCATGCCCCGCCGCCCGGATGCGCGCCAGAACGAAGAAGAACAGGAAGGTGGTCAGGCCGCTACCGATTGCCGCCTCGGTCATCGCTACATCGGGAGAGGCGAGGACCAGGAACAGGATCGAGGCGACCAGGCTGACCAGACCGGCGGCAAGGATGGCGATCGGCATCGCTTTGGCGCGGATCGCCACCACTGCGGCGCCGAGCATCGTCACGCACAACAGCACGGTGATACCGGTGATCAACGGACTCATCGACATCATGCCCGATCCCCCTTTGGGTCATCCGCGAGCTGATCTTTAGCCAACAGATCGACTGCGGTCAGCGGCGACTTATCGGCACCGGCGCGATGTGCGGCGCGCGCCAGTACCTGCGACGAGAGCGGATTGGTGAACAGGATGAACAGGCCGATCAGCGCCAGCTTCAGCGTCCAGGCCGGTTGCAGGCAGGCGATGCCGGCCAGCGACAGCAGCGTGCCCAGTGTGGTCGCCTTGGTGCCGGCCTGGATGCGGTTGAACACATCCGGCATGCGCACCAGTCCGAGGCCGCCCAGCAGCAGGAAGGCTGCGCCGGCAACCAGCAGGACGCCGCCGATGACTGAAAGTAGTGACGCCATCACAGACCGCGCTCCAGATATCGGGCGATGACGATCACCCCGAGAAAAGACAACAACGCATAGACCAAAGCCACGTCGAGATAGATGCCGCGTCCTTCCAACAGCGCCAGCAGCGCGATGGCGGTGATGCCGATGATGGTCAGCACATCGAAGGCGACAACCCGGTCGGCGGTTGATGGACCTTTGAGGAAACGGAACAGGGCGAGCAGGAATGCCAGCCCGATCAAGATCGCCGCGAGGTAAATCAGTGATTCGGACACAAAAAACTCAGCCATACATCACCTCGAGATATTCTTCGAAACCCGAGACGATGGCGGCAGTGGCGACTTCGATATCGGCCGAGTCCACCGTCACCCAATGGATGTACAGCCATTCGCCGTCGATATCGACGGTCAACGTGCCCGGGGTCAGCGTGATCGAATTGGCCAGTAGCAGTCGCCCCATCCGGCTTTTCAGCCGCGTCCGCACCTTGACGATGCCGGGGTTCAACGGCAGGGCGGGAGACAGCACGATGCGGGCAAGGTTGAGGTTCGACTTGACCAGTTCCCTGGCGAAGAAGAATACGTAGCCGAGCGTCGTCATCAACGCGCGAGGCGTCATGCGTAATTCGGATACGACGGCGAGGCTGTTGCGGAACAGCAGGGTGATGATGAGCGCCGTGATCAGGCCGACCAGCAGGACATCCGCCGCCAACGAACCATTCAGCAGAACCCAGAATCCGAACAGAGTCGCAAACAGCATGGACAAATCGCGTGTCCAAGTCATTGTCCGGCCCTTCTATCCGGACTGACACCCCGGATATCCCGCGCGGTATGAAACAAGCTCGATAACAGTGCGCCGCCTGTCAACAACGGGGCGTTCACTTGCCTCGGGTTCAGACTGGATGCGGTCAATTCAGGAAACCTCCGATTCGTTGCGCGAGACCAGCATAGATGCTGTCCGTGCGGCGGCCAGGGGTGTGGGTGGAAATCGGGATGGGTGGCTGGCACGGATACTCTTTTGTCGAAAGTCGAGGGCAAAACGTCGCGGCAGGTTTGATAAGCACGCTTCGTGCCAATGCCTGGTTAAGCGCCCGAGAGGGTATCTCTAGAGTGTTACCAGGGAATGAATACCCGCGAGGGGCGGCAGGATAACAGAGCGGTCGGGCTACCACTACCCTGACGTTGGCGCCTTGGGCTACGGAAATACCTTAGATCAGAATACTCGATCCAGATTGCCAGTCCAGGCGGCTACGCTCGCTCAAGTTGCCAGCGCCGAGAAGTCACCAAAAATCTGATATTCGCCAATCAAACCATCCCGCAACTTGAAGATGTTGGCGAATGGAACGCAGAGTTGGCTGCCGTCGAGGCGGCTATAGGTGACTTTGCCATGCATGATCAGACAATCCCCGTTTTGCCAGGATTCATTCAGTTCGTGCCGCAGGCCGGCGAGGCTGGCAAAGAATCCGGCGATTGCGGTTTGCACCTGTTCGCGGCCATGCAACGCTGGCGCATTGGCGAAGATGAATTCGACATCAGGGCTGAGAAAACTGGCAAATGCCTCTGCGTCACGGGCATCAATGGCGTTGAACAAGGCGGGCAATCGATCTGGCATGGGGTTCTGCTTGATGAATGTTGAAGTGATCCAGGCGTCTTTCAGCCGAGTTCGGCGGTGGGAAGATAACCCAAAATGCATTTTCGTCTGGCAAGAAAACGTATCCGACAGAGCGTGTTCAACACTCGTAACAACTGCTTACAACTCGATATGCGTTGGACACGCCGCGCGAACAATTGGCGTTCAAAGTGCGCTCCATCCCGTACCGAATGGTTCGGTGACGGGACCACACTAAGGAGTATCACCATGAAGATCGCAACCACCCTGAAGACTTTCACCCTGCTGGGTTTGACCAGCTTGAGCCTGGCTAGCAGCGTCAGCCAGGCCGATAACGGCTTTGTCTATTACGAAAGAGCGTCGATGCCCACCCCTTGGGCGGGCAATGCGCAGCACGCCAATCCGTGGATGGCGAATCCGGCTTACCAGCAGGCGCGTATCGCCGCCGAGATGAAGGAGCGTCAGATGCAACTGGATCAACGTCAGGACAAGCAGATGGAGCGCATCCTGAATGGCATGGAAAACGGCAAGCTGACCCTGCGTGAGTCGGTCAACCTGCTGCGTGAGCATGTGGACATCGCCAATCTGGAGCGGAAATTCATCAGTGATGGCCGTCTTGGCCTACGTGAACTGGCGATCCTGGAAAAACGCCTGGATGAAGCCTCAATGCTCATCATGTTTGAAAAGAAAGACCGGGAAAAAGTCGCCCAGATCGAACGCCCGGTTGATCGTAATCGGCACGATGACATGCCTCGTTATGGTGATCAAGGTCGCCGTTGATGGGTTGCGAGGCGAGGCCTTAAGCGGTTTCAGGCCTCGCCTTGCAGTTACATTGCCGAGCCGTTAGATGTCCAGACTTTCCGACCAGATCAACGCGTTGACGTGGGCAAGATTGATCGCGTCGGCATCGATGCCGATATCGGCGGCGCTGCTGGCGATGGCGTCCTGGTCGAAGTGTTCGCAGGCCAGCGCCAGTTTGAGGTAAGGCGCATATGGACCGCTGTGATCGACCAGTGCATCAACCACCACTGGTGGCAGGTGCAGGCCGGCCAACGCTTGCTGCATCGGGATGTTGAGCAGTGCGTCGAGCAGCGAAAAAATGCCGACGATGAACAGAGAGTCACTTTCACCCTGTTTCAATCTGTCACGTCCCAGACTTTCAATGAAGCGCGCCCGCACCAGGGCGCTGCGCAACAGCGACTGACTGCGCGGGTCGGTTTCTCGGCTGGTGAACAGCAGCAGGGTCAGCCAGCGGTAGATCTGGTCATGTCCAAGCAGAATCAGCGCGTGGCTGATTGATTCGATGGTGCGCCGCATGCCGATGGCAGGCGAATTGATGTAGCGCAGCAAACGGTAGGTCAATGCCGGGTCGAGCTTGAAACTTTTTTCGATGACCGGGAATTCAGCTTGCTTCTTCGCAAGATTGAGCAGTTCCATCACCCGCATGCTGCTGCTGTCGAGTCGATGCGCGCCGGAGACTTGCGGGTAAGTGTAGTAATAACCCTGGAACAGATTGAATGACAGCTTGCGGCAGGCGGCAAAGACTTCCGGCGTATCGACCTGGGTCGCGATCAGCTGCGGTTTTTTTTTGCTGCCGGTATCCAGGCTGCGCACGACCTGGGTGGTTAATCCCATGACATCGTAGCGGGTGGTGTCGAAGCGGATGTAGCGGCAATAGCCGGCGAGCTCCTGATTGTTGCCCGGGTCATCAAGTGCCAGCTGCAGGCCGCCATGCGCGAGTAGCTCGGCGCGCTCGATCAATGCAGGGGAACTTTGATGTGGGTGAATCGCAATCACCACCTGGCTTTTCGGTAGCTGATCCATCAGCGGACTGAGCAGGGTTTCCGGGGCGACACCGAGAAAGGTCAGCTTGTCGCCGAGCGCCCTCTGGTAGGCGAGGTCGATCGTGCTTGCCAGCAACCATTCGTCTTCCGCTTGCCGTCTTGATGCCACGCCGGGCAGCGCATCATCAACCAGCCTGGCGGGGTCGCGCCGCTTCAGTTCATAGCCAATGATGCTGTGATCGTTGTTCAGGATCGGTTGGCGCGTCAAAAATCGTTGCAGGCTGGCGACGCCGTCAACCGGATTCGTCGTCGCGGCGACTTTCTCGCTCATCGGTCAGGCGCCTTTCTGAAAGTGCTCGAACACGTTGTTCACGGCGCGATCGATGAGTGACACGTTATCGATGACTTGCGCGCGCGCATCGCGAAACTTCGCTGCCAGACCCTGCGCATTGATCGACACCGCGCGCTGGCCAAGGCGGTTGGTGAACAGGTAAGTGCCCTGCAGCGGACTGATCCACGCCAGTTTGGCGCGCAACATGCTGCCGTCATCCTGTTTGAATTCGATCCAGACACCCCGTTTCAAGCCCTTCACCATGCTTTCGAAATGGCTGTCCTCGGGTTCGTCCCAGGCTTCGCCGCGTACCCCGCTGATGGTGATTTCCTCGAGGTCGGAGGCTGCCTCCTGCGCGCTGGCAATCTCCTGCAACAAGGCTGCGTCGGGAATGATGGATTCGATCTGGGCCGGGATATCTTCGAAGTCCTTCGGTCCAAAGATCGGTGTTTCCTGGATAGGAATGTCAGTCACATCGACAGCCATGAAAGCGTTCAACGTGGCGGCAACGCTTTCATCCTGCTCGCCGCGGAAGCCGGCTTTAACGGCGACCGCGTGGCACTTCACCAAGTCCGAGAAAAAGACATCGCGCACCTCATTTGCCAGGCTCAGCGACTGGATGCCGCTATCCAGGCGTTTGAGCAGGCGGGGCAGCAATTCGATCAGTTTGCGGCGTTCGTCCTTGTCGGTTTTTGGCGTCAGGCTCCACAGCAGATCATTCACCGTATCGACACTTTCCTGCCAGTCAGGGCTGCTTTCACCTTTGGCGATATGCAGTTCGGCAAGCCGCTTTTCCCAGTGATTGAGCAGAAAGTCGCGGATCGCGACGGGCATGGGATGGTCGAGCATGCAGGCCATGACCGTATCGTGCGCAACCACCCGTGCAATTTCGAATTGCTCCCGATTTCGCAGGAACTGGGCACTGCGGCTGGTGAGCTGGTCACTGGTCTGCTTTTCTTCTGCCAGGTAGGTCTGGAAAGACTGCAGCGCCTGGAGAAAGACATCCAGCCCATCTTCGTATTGGCTGAGAATGCTTTGCACGATCTGTTCAACTTCCTGATACAGACGGCTGTCGTGGCCTTCAATCGGATCCCAGCCGAGCGCGGCATCTGCAAGCAGATCGAGCAATTGCCGCACTGGATGCGACTTTTGCGAAAAGAAGGATTTATCCAGCATGGTGACCTTCAGCACCGGGATCTGCAGACGGCCGATCAGCGCTTTCATTGCATCCGGAATGCGGTTGTCGCCCAGGATGTAATCGAACACCAGCACGACGATATCCAGCGTCATGGTTTCCATCTGGCCCATCTTGCCGGCCGCTTCGGACTTCTTCAGTTCGCGCAGTACGTTGACCTGGCCATTGGCAATCAACTCGGCATTCAGGTTGCCCATCATGCCCAGGCCTTCCAGACGGCCATGCTGAAGCTGTGTCAGCGCCTGCAACACAGCAGGATTGATGGCATGACCGACCGACTGGCCGGCGTCGACATTCTGGCCATAGTTTTGACCAAAATCCTGGCTGATGTCCTGGCCACCCCGCAACGGTTGCAACTGCGCATAGCCGGGCATGCCGGGAAACGCCATGCCAGCCCCGCTGCGACCGAACATCAACTGTTGCAGCATGGCGAACATGTCCATGCCGCCGCCAGCCGCCATGTCCGCCGCTGTGCCAGGCACCAAATTGGTGGCGCCGGCGTCCAGCGTGCCAGCATTAGCCACTGATGCAGGCGCAACCACGGCGGCGGCGGGCGCGCGGGCCATGCTGGCGCGGATTGTCGGCAGCACATTGTGCTCGACCAGATAGCGGTTGATTTCCTGGTAGGCGTCTCGCACCTTGGCCGGGAAGTGTTTGTTGATGCGGGAAACCAGCATCAATTTGATCTTGACGCTGGCATCCTGCTCCTTCAATGCATCCAGCAACGCGGTGCCGATCACATCCGGCCCGAGCGGAATCTGCTCGGTCTTCAGATCTGTCTGGTTGAGCAACACGCCAATGCGCTTGCCCAGGCCGAACAGCTCCTCGCCACAGGTGTTGGCGATCGCGTTGGCGATGGTGTTGGCGGCGAGCGACTGCTCCAGATCATCCGGTTCAACCAGACTGAGGCTGGAAAGATCGAGATTGGACTGCTCCCGATTTGGTGTGCCATTGAGTTGACGCCGTTTTTCCTCATTGAAACGGCTGAAAAACTGCTTCTTGAACGACGCGGCAATTGCGGCGCCTTTGTCGCGGGCCAGTTCCATGCTGTCCATGTAGAGACTGTACATTTCTTGCGACGGCATCTTGCTGACCAGCTCGGTCAGTTCGGCGACGACCCGTGTCAAGGTTTGTACAAGGTCGTCTGATAGCTTCGTGGCGATTTTGTCGCGACAACTATCAAGCAATGCTGTTTCAGACATCAATTCATCTCCTGGCAGGTTGCCGAGCCTGGCGCGCGACAATCTTAATCCTGCAATTCCTTTCGATTTTCCAGCATAAACCGCTTTCCTGACAGCGATGCAACGATTGCTTTGTCAAGCCTTGCTCGACGCGATGGCTTGGCCCATCCTCGCGCCCCTTTGCTGTTTGTACTGCCAACACTGTGACCAGGACTGACTCCGTTATGTTCAACCCGATCGAAAACCGTATTGCCCGGGAACTCAATGTCCATCCCAACCAGGTCGCCGCCGCAGTGGCGCTGCTGGATGATGGCGCTACCGTGCCATTTGTCGCACGTTACCGCAAGGAAGCCACTGGCGCTCTTGACGATACGCAATTGCGACATCTGGAAGAACGGCTGGGTTATTTGCGTGAACTGGAAGATCGCCGCGCGGCGGTGATCGCCAGCATCAGCGAGCAGGGCAAACTGACACCGGAATTGCAGGCCGATATTGCTGCCGCCGAAACCAAGCAACGGCTGGAAGATCTGTACCTGCCCTACAAGCAGAAGCGGCGCACAAAGGCACAGATTGCGCGCGAGGCTGGCCTGGGGCCGCTGGCTGAAAAGCTGCTGGCTGATCCGATGTTGGCGCCAGAAGTCGAAGCCGCCGCCTTCGTCAATCTGGAAAAAGGCATTGCCGACGTGAAAGCCGCGCTCGATGGCGCGCGCCAGATTCTGATGGAACAGTTCTCCGAAGATGCCGCCCTGATCGAGCGGCTGCGCGGCCACTTGCAGGCGAATGGCCGCGTCGTATCGCGTCTGATCGAAGGCAAGGAAGCCGAAGGCCAGAAATTCCGCGATTGGTTCGAGTTCGACGAACCCTGGCAGTCGATGCCATCGCATCGCGCGCTGGCGCTGTTTCGAGGCCGCAACGAGGGGGTTTTGTCGGTGGCGATTAAATTACCGGAAGAGTTGGCGGGGGCTGCTTCCAACGCCGCCGCCAGCCCGTGCGAGGGCCATATCGCAGCACATTTTGGACTGCGTGACCAAGGTCGCCCGGCTGATAAATGGCTGCTCGATACCGTTCGCTGGGCCTGGAAGGTGAAGTTGTCGCTGCATCTTGAACTGGATCTGATGAATGCGCTGTTCGAGCGCGCCGAAACTGAAGCCATCCGGGTTTTTGCCAGCAATCTGAAAGATCTTTTGCTGGCAGCACCCGCCGGACCGAAAGCGGTGATTGGTCTCGACCCGGGCATCCGCACCGGCGTCAAAGTCGCCGTGGTTGACCGCACCGGCAAGGTGTTGGATACCGCCGTGATCTACCCGCACGAACCGCGCAACGACTGGAATGGCTCGCTGGCCACCCTTTCAAAACTGGCCAGCAAGCACCACGCAGAACTGATCAGCATCGGCAACGGCACCGCCAGCCGCGAAACCGACAAACTCGCTGCCGACCTGATTCGTTTGCAACCTGAACTGGGCTTGAGCAAGGTCACCGTCAGCGAAGCCGGCGCATCGGTGTATTCCGCCTCCGACCTCGCCGCGCGGGAGTTTCCGGACATGGATGTGACCCTGCGCGGCGCGGTGTCCATTGCCCGTCGCCTGCAGGACCCGCTGGCAGAACTGGTCAAGATCGAACCGAAAGCCATCGGCGTCGGCCAGTATCAGCATGACCTCGGTCAGGCCAAGCTCGGCCAGGCGCTGGAAGCGGTGGTTGAAGACTGCGTCAATGCAGTCGGGGTCGATGTGAATACCGCCTCTGCTGCGTTGCTGACCCGCGTCTCCGGCCTCAACACCACGCTGGCCAACCAGATCGTCGCGCATCGTGACGCCAACGGCCCATTCGCCAATCGCGACGCGTTGAAGAAAGTGCCGCGCCTGGGCCCGAAAACCTACGAACTGGCCGCCGGCTTCCTGCGTGTGCCCGGCGGGGACAATCCGCTCGATGCCTCATCGGTGCACCCGGAAGCCTACCCGGTAGTGATGCGCATCCTGGCCGATCTGAAGCTGGACATGCGCAGTGTGATCGGCAACAGCGATGTGCTGAAACGCCTCGACGCCGGTAAATTCGTCGATGACCGTTTCGGCTTGCCCACCGTGCGCGACATCCTGAAAGAACTGGAGAAACCCGGCCGCGACCCGCGCCCCGCATTCAAAGCGGCGGCGTTCATGGAGGGCGTCAACGACCTGAAAGACCTGCAACCCGGCATGCAACTCGAAGGCGTGGTGACCAACGTCACCAACTTCGGCGCCTTCGTCGATATCGGCGTGCATCAGGACGGCCTGGTGCACATCTCCGCGCTATCGAACAAATTCGTCAAAGACCCGCGCGAAGTGGTCAAGGCCGGCGACATCGTCAAGGTCAAGGTGCTGGAGGTGGATGTTCCACGCAAACGGGTGGCGCTGACCATGCGGATGCAGGATGAAGTGAAACCTGCGAAATCCACCCAAATGCCCACCCAAATGCCCACCGCAATGTCCCCTGGGCGGGGACGACCGCAGCCAAGCAAAGCGCAGGAAACGGCTGGCGGCGCGCTGGCGGAGGCATTGAAGCGGGCGATAACGCGGTCTTGATTCTTGTCTGCTTCACTGCGGTTTCGGGAGGGCCTGGTCGCCTCCCGTGTTTACTTCAGCACCAGCACCCGGATGAATATGCGCCGGTTTTGTCCGTTACTGTCATTCAGCGGCTTGTTTGCGCCATATGAAATGGTCGACATGCGGTTAATCGAGATGCCAAGTTTCTCGTGCAGGTAGCGCTTGACCACTTCGGCGCGCGCCTTGCCCAGGCTGTAATTGTTGTCATCGGTGCTGTTGTTGGCGGTGTGGCCCTGGATGTCGAGGTGGTACTCCTGATCCAGCTTGATTAGGTTGGTAGACAGTTGATTCAGCTTCGCCACATCAATCGGATCGAGATAGGGGTCGTTTTGCGGGTACAGCACCTTGTCATCGGTTAGCAATATCGTGAACGCTTCTTTGCCGTTGGCAAGAAATATCTCCTTCGCGGCCAGCGCCAAGGCTTCCTGGACCAGCGCGGAGAGCGAATCCAGTTTTCTCTCCGCCTCCAGCAAGCGCTGCTTCAGCGCGGTATCGTTTTGCACGGCGGTCTTGTCTGCATTCTCCTGACGGGCCTGAATCGCACTGTCAGCCGTGGCCATCTGCATTTGCAGTGTTTGCAGGCTGGCGATATCTCCCAGCGCGGATTGAAGCAGGGCGGCTGTTTTATCGATCCGATTCTCCAGCCCGCCGATGCGTGAATTCAGCTCTGCCACCTGCGCTTCCAGACCGGCTTGCGATTGCAGCTGGCGTGATTCATGCAGCCTGACCTGATCGCCCAGAGTTACCAGCCCGGCCTGGGTGGACGCCAATTGCCGGGCAAGCTCGGCTTGCTGTCGTGCAAGTTCCTGGGCGTGACTTTCGACGCTGCGCAAGCCGGCTTCGCTACTGCTGGCGAGGTTCTGTTCAACGCGATCAATGCGGTCCTGCAATGGCTGGGTCTGGGTCAGCAGGGCTTTCTCGCTGGCGCATCCGGCGAGAATCAGACAACTCAGTACGGCGGCGGCGATGGGCGAAACAGGGTGGTTTTGGGGATACATGGTTGTCTCATTCGGCTAAAAACTGGCTGAATGATGCCGTGAAAGCGACCGTTTCGGCGCCTTCCTGGTTGCTTGACAGCTGAATTGGCTATGGTTAGTGGTAACTCCACACAACCTTTTCGACCTGGCGTTCTATTGGCAACAATGCCTAGCAACAGGAATAAACCTTAGGCTTTGCATGCAAGCGGGCGTTGTGAGTGAAAACTTATCAAGTTCAGCAAGACCTATCAGACGAAACGACACTCCCGACACGGAAGCGATATTCATCATCTCGATGCCCCATCCTTGGTGCGCGGGCGTGGGCAACTTGATGTTGGACAACACGGACAGTCTGGTAGCGGTTTAACATTGCCACCATTTGAAATCGATCAAGGTAATTCATATGCAGTCCGGCCCCAGAGAAATCGTCACCCCGTTTCGCCAGATTCCGCTTGATGTGCCGGAGGGCATGAAGCCGAACGAGTTCTTCAACAGCACTGAGAACCTCAACGATCTGGTCAACAACAACGGCTTGTTGCAGAACCCGGAAGGGTTGCTGCTGTATCGCAAGGCGCTCGGCCACAGCAACGAGTTCGACGCGTCGATCATCTACAACACTTCGCAGACCATCCTCGATCCGCTCGGCCGGCCGGTGCGGCGGACGCAGGTGCCGGAGCAGGTGAAGAATGTCTGGAACCGGATGAATCAGGTGATCATCGAGTACATGCTGGAACAGTACCCGGACCCCGATCAGCATCTGGTGCTGGCTGGCGAGGCGAGCCTGGATGCGACCTGGCCGATGACTTCGCCGGGCGTACCCAGCATCCGCATGCTGCATAACCACTTCATCGTGTTTAACAAGTCTGAGCTGCGCGAGGCGCCGATTGCCGATGCGAGCAATCCGAACCTGACCGATGGCGGCCAGCATTCGTTGTTCCAGGCTTATATGCGCAATGTGTATCAGGATTTCTTCGATGAACTCGATCTGCGCATCCTGCGTCCGTGCCAGGCTGGTTCTTGCAAGATTGCGTTGACTGGTTATCCGCAAGGGCTGCCGAGCTGGGAAGTTACCGGTGGCGCGGAAGCCTTGAAGGAGGTTCGCTTCTGGAAGGAGTACGACACCTTGCTGAAGGGCTTCATCGACTTCTATCGCACCTTCTTTGGTCAGGTTTCAACCCGCAACGCGCCACTGCCGCGCGATATTTATTTCCCGGATCTGGTCGAAAACAAATTGCAGTTCAACAATGATTTGCTGAAGACCGCGAAGATGGTGCGCGATCGTTGCATCAAGGATGCGAAATACGCCAACTCGATTCGCTGGCAGCCGGCGTTCAAACAACTGATCTATCGCAATGATGCCGGCAAACTGATCGTCACCATCAGCCAGAATTCGATTGGCAACGCCATCACCGAACTCCTTGGCGTGGTGGTCAAACGCACGCCGGATGCGGATGCCTATGGCCGCGCTGAACCGGCGCTGATCGAGAAATTGCTGGAAGTCAGGCGGCGACTGATTGAAGATGATCTGGGTTCCGGCATTCACACACCGCATTGGGGTGCTTCGTAAGAAGTGCTTCATAAATCAAAATTCCTGGAGTGGGCATGACATTCTTGCCGGCGGTTCCGCTTAATGCTGTGAACGAATCACAGCAGCATGCCGAACGCTTGAAAGCGCTCTGGAAACTGGTGACCCAACGTGATTTGTGTGAAGAGGATCGCTTTCGATCCATTTTGAGGCTCGCCGGGCAAGCGCTGAATATGGATCTGGCGGCGCTGGGCGAGTTTTCATCGTGCTACACCGTGCGCTATGTGCATGACAGCCTGAACCTGTTGCCCGAGGGCACGGTGCTGTCGATCCATGACACCCTTTGTCAGCATGTCTTCGACAGCCGCGAGCCGCTGTTCGTCAGTGATCTCCGCCAGCATCCGTTGTTCCAGACGCATCAACTGGTTACCCAGGTTGGCCTCAATGTGTATGCCGGCATTCCAGTCTGGGCTGGCGAGGATGTGCAGGCTGTGCTGGCATTCATGCGCCGAACACCGGTCGAGGGCGGCTTCGATGAGGCGGATATCGCTTATATGGAGTTGGTGGCCGGCTGGCTGGGCTATCACTTGTCGCAGGCGCAGCAACGCGAGTTGCTGGAAAAATATGCCATGACTGATCCGCTTACCAGCATGCTGAATCGGCGTGCGGCGGAACATCGGCTGAATGAGGAATTGGCGCGGGCGAAGCGGCATGGCGATGGCTTTGCCCTTGCTCTGCTCGATCTTGATTACTTCAAGGCGGTGAATGACCGCTATGGCCATGCGGTGGGCGATGAAGTGCTACAGGTGGTGGCGGCAAGGATTCTGGCCGGTTTGCGCGAGGATGATTGGGTAGCGCGCTGGGGCGGCGAGGAATTTCTGGTTTTTTTACGAAATGCCGATGTGCGTGAAGCGGTTTTTGTCATGGAACGGCTTGTCGCGGCGGTTAAATCGATGCCGATTCCGACCAGTGCTGGCGAGATCAGGATGACGCTGTCAGCCGGCATCGGTTTGCCAGCAAAAGAGGATGCGAGCTTTCTGCATGCCGTCGAAACCGCTGATTCCTGTCTTTACCAGGCCAAGGCGAATGGCCGCGATCGGGTCGAGGCGTGTGGGGGCGCGCGGGTTTTATGGCCGGCGCAGCGGATCAAACAGGCCTTGCGAGAGGAACAACTCTGTATCGCGAATCAGATCATTGTTGATCTGGAAACCGGCAGGGCTGTCGCGGACGAGGCGCTGGCCAGAATCCGGTTGCCGGATGGCAACTATTTGGCGGCGTCCGAATTTATCGAAGCCGCTGAAGGACTCGGCCTGATGGCTCAGATAGATCGCGCGGTGAGTCAGCAGGCGATGCAGCGTTGTGCCCTCAGGTTGAGTGGCGGCGAGACGGCTCAGGAGTTTTCGCATTTCATCAATTTGTCGCCGCAATTTCTGGCCCGGCGTGACCTGGTCGAAGAGATGCTGGCGAATGCGATGTCCTTTTGCCAGACCTGCGGCGTCACTTTCGGTCCGGTCAAACCGATTGTTTTCGAAATCACCGAACGTCAATATTTGC
Organism: Betaproteobacteria bacterium; assembly: GCA_020049245.1. Taxonomy (GTDB): domain Bacteria; phylum Pseudomonadota; class Gammaproteobacteria; order Burkholderiales; family Thiobacillaceae; genus PFJX01. Next base: position 14,782 of record JAIFLB010000044.1, read on the forward strand.
GCAATCTGGATACCCTGGAAGCTGACCTGAAACCTTTGCTGGACTTTGGTTTTCGCCTGGCGCTGGATGATTTTGGCAGCGGATATTCGTCGTTTCTGTATCTGGCGCGGCTGCCGATCAGTTTCCTCAAGATCGAAGGCTGGCTGATCAGAAATATTCGCAAGGAACGCAAGGTGGCCGCCATCGTTGAGAGCCTGGCCACGTTTGGCAGACGAGAAGGGATCGTCACGGTGGCGGAGCATATTGAAGATGCCGATACCGCCCGTATATTGGTCGAGATGGGCGTCAATCTTGGTCAGGGCTGGCATTTTGGCCGTCCCGAAATCGATGAAATGCGCTGAATATTTGATCTTCAACAACTGCGGTCGGCAATTTCCCCGGGTAACCCGGTTAAACTTTGCCCCCCTTCTTTCCAAATAAAGTTTTCAAAGGATAAATCATGAGCAAAGGGCAGTTGCTACAAGACCCGTTTCTCAACGTGCTGCGCCAAGAGCAGGTTCAGGTTTCTGTTTACCTGGTCAATGGCATCAAGCTGCAGGGCCATATCGAAAGCTTCGATCAGTATGTTGTGTTGCTCAAGAACGCCGTCACCCAGATGGTCTACAAGCACGCTATTTCCACCATCGTTCCGGCGCGCCCGGTGACGGTCCAGCATGGCGGTGGCGATTAACACTTGATTGCCGGTTGTTTGTCTGTGCTGATTCATGTTTGATCGCCCGGAACGTGGCGCGGCGGTCGTTCTAGTCTCACTCGATTTCGGCCTGCCAGACTACGCGGAAGGTCTGAATGAGCTGAACCTGTTGGCCGGCAGTGCCGGTTTGCAGGTTGTCGGCCTGGTCGAGGGCAAGCGCGCCAAGCCGGATGCGCGACTGTTTGCTGGCTCTGGCAAGGCGGATGAAATCGGTCATGTCGTGCGCGATGCGGGCGCGACTTTGGTGATCTTCAATCATGAGCTTTCGCCGGTACAGGAGCGCAATCTCGAACGTTTGTTGCAATGCCGGGTGCTTGACCGCACCGCGCTGATTCTGGACATCTTCGCGTTGCGCGCGCGCAGCAATGAAGGCAAGTTGCAGGTTGAGCTGGCGCAGTTGCGGCATTACGCGACGCGGTTGGTGCGCGGTTGGTCGCATCTGGAACGGCAGAAGGGCGGTATTGGCATGCGTGGTGGTCCGGGTGAAAGCCAGCTGGAACTCGATCGCCGCATGCTGTTGAGCAAAATCAAGACTATTGAAGGCAGGCTGGAAAAGCTGTCGCGCAGCAGAGCGGTGCAGCGCAAGAGTCGCCAGCGTGGTGGCGTGCTCTCGGTTTCGCTGGTGGGCTACACCAATGCCGGTAAATCAACCTTGTTCAACACATTGACGCATGCCGACGCTTATGCCGCCGATCAACTCTTCGCCACGCTCGACACGACATCGCGCAAGCTCTGGTTGCCCGAGGCAGGTCAGCAAATCGTTCTTTCCGATACGGTGGGCTTCATTACCCGCCTGCCGCACACCCTGGTTGCGGCGTTTGAAGCGACGCTGGAAGAGACCGCGCGCGCCGATCTGCTGTTGCATGTGGTCGATTCCGCCAGCCCGAATCGTGAGCAACAGATGGAGGAGGTCGATAAGGTATTACTGGAAATCGGCGCGGAACATGTGCCGCAGATTCGAGTCATGAACAAGGTCGATCTGACCGATGCCGAGCCTCAGGTGGCGCGGGATGAATATGGTAAGATCGCGGCCGTTTGGCTTTCCGCCAAGACCGGCACAGGTGTGGAGTTGCTTCGGGAAGCCCTTACCGAGTTTGCTCGTGATCAACAACATGAAATCCAATTACTGGCAACTCAGAATGCCGAACTTTCTCAAAGCTATGTGGAAACCAATCAGAATGGCCTGGAATGACCCGCAATGGGGTAATCAGGGCGGTGGCGGTAAGAAGAACGCTGGTGGCCCGCCTGATCTTGATGAACTCTGGAAGAACGTCAATCGACGTTTGAACGAAATTTTCGGCAAGAAGTCCGGCGGCGGCGGTGATGAACCACCACGCGCAGGCGGTGGCTTTCAGGGCGAATTCAAAATTCCGGGTGGCGCGGGGCTGCTGATCGGCTTGGCCGTTGCGGTCTGGCTGGCTTCCGGCTTCTACATCATCGATGCCGGTGAACGCGGTGTGGTACTGCGTTTCGGTAAATTTGCCGAAACCACAATGCCGGGACCACGTTGGCACTTGCCATATCCGGTGGAAACCGTTGAAGTGGTCAATGTCGAGCAGGTGCGCACGGTGGAAGTGGGTTACAAGAACAACGTGAAATCCAAGGTGTTGAGCGAAGCATTGATGCTGACTGATGACGAGAACATCGTTGATCTGCAGTTTTCCGTGCAATACCTGTTGAAAGATCCGGAAGACTACCTGTTCGCCAACCGGCATCCGGACGAAGCGGTGAAACATGCCGCCGAAACCGCGATGCGCGAGATCGTCGGCAAGAGCAAGATGGATTACGTGCTGTATGAAGGCCGCGCCGACATCGCCGCCCGCGCTACCAAACTGATGCAGGATATTCTCGACCGGTACAAAACCGGCATTCAGATCAGCAAGCTGAACATGCAAAATGCGCAACCGCCGGAACAGGTCCAGGCCGCCTTCGACGACGCCGTGAAAGCTGGTCAGGATCGCGAGCGCTTCAAGAACGAGGGCCAGTCCTACGCCAACGATGTGATTCCGAAAGCACGTGGTGTCGCTTCCCGACTGTTGGAAGAAGCGCAAGGCTACAAGGAACGGGTGGTCGCACAATCTGAAGGTGAGGCGTCTCGCTTCAAGCAGGTGCTGGTCGAATACGCCAAGTCGCCGCAAGTGACGCGTGAACGTCTCTATCAGGACACCATGCAACAGGTACTTTCCAATACCACCAAGGTGATGGTGGATGACAAACAAGGCGGCAATCTGCTTTACCTGCCGTTGGATAAACTGATGAACATGACTCAAAGTGCCTCGTCGGGGCAGACCAACCCGCAGCAAGTCGAACAGTCCGCTCAACGTCAGGACAGTACGACTCCAACCCGGAATGAAGACCTGTTCCGTTCGCGCGATGCCTTCCGTGCCCGTGATCGGGAGGTTCGATAATGAAAAATCATGCTTCAATCATTGTCGGACTGGTTGGCGTACTGTTCTTCCTGTCGCTCTCTTTGTTTACCGTCGATCAGCGTCAGGCAGCCCTGGTTTTCCAGTTGGGTGAAGTCGTTTCGATCAAGAAGGATCCGGGCCTCTACTTCAAACTCCCGCTTATCCAGAACATCCGCTATTTCGATACGCGTATCCTGACCATGGACCCAGCCGATCCGGAGCGTTTCATTACCTCCGAGAAGAAAAATGTGCTGGTCGATTACTACGTCAAATGGCGCATTCAGGACGTGGAAAAGTATTACGTCAGTTTTGCCGGTGACGAGCGCCGCGCCGAAAATCGCCTGTCGCAGACCGTCAACGACGGCATGCGCGCCGAGTTCGGTAAACGCACCGTTCATGATGTGGTTTCAGGTGAGCGTGACGATGTAATGGAATCCTTGCGCAAGTCGGCAGATATCGATTCCAAGCGTTTCGGCGTCGAAGTCATGGACGTGCGTATCAAACGCGTCGATTTGCCGTCCGAAGTCAGCGAGTCGGTGTATCGCCGGATGGAGGCGGAACGCAAGCGGGTTGCCAACGAATTGCGTTCGACAGGTTCGGCAGAAGCGGAAAAGATTCGTGCCGATGCCGACAAGCAGCGTGAAGTGATCATCGCCGAAGCGTATCGTGATGCCCAGCGCACCAAGGGTGAAGGCGATGGACGCGCGGCCGCGATCTACAGCGAAGCGTTCGGCAAGAATCCGGAGTTCTATGCGTTCTATCGCAGCATGGAAGCCTACAAGCAGAGCTTTTCCAGCAAGAATGACGTGATGGTGCTACAGCCGAATTCCGAGTTCTTCCGCTATATGAAATCCCCGCGTGGCGGTGGCAAGTAAACCGCTGGGTGCGAGGTGAGCCTGGGCGATATCTTCCTGCCCGCGTTGGCACTGATGTTGGTCATGGAAGGCATCATGCCTTTCATGTCCCCCACCGCCTGGCGTGAGGCCTTCTCCCGCATGCTCCAGTTTAGCGACGGCCAGTTGCGTTTCATGGGGCTGGTTTCCATGCTCGCAGGTTTGCTGCTTTTGTTTTTGACTCAATAAAAATCCAATGCCCCCAGCCTGGCTCCTACCCGAATACGTCGAAGATATCCTGCCGCCTTATGCCCGGCAGGCAGAAGCCTTGCGCCGCCGCCTGCTTGATTTGTTCGACACTTACGGTTACGACCTGGTATGTCCGCCACTGGTGGAGTACCTGGATTCACTGCTCACCGGCGCGGCGCGGGATCTCGACCTAAAAACCTTCAAGGTGGTCGATGGCTTGTCTGGCCGCATGCTTGGCGTGCGCGCCGACATGACGCCGCAAGCCGCGCGGATCGACGCCCACCTGATCAACCATGAAGGCGCGACACGCTTGTGCTACGCCGGCCCGGTGCTACGGACCAAGCCAGCCGGATTCCTGGCCAGTCGCGAACCGTTCCAACTCGGCGCCGAGTTGTTCGGCCATGCGGGTATTGAATCTGATCTGGAAATTCAGGAACTGCTGATCTCCGCTCTGGAGCTTGCCGGTGTGCCGGATGCCCGCCTCAGTCTCGGCCATGCCGGGTTGTTCCAGGCATTGGCGTCAGGCGCTGAATTGAATGAGATGCAGGCTGCCGCGATGTTTGCCGCGCTGCGCGGCAAGGATGTACCGGAAGTCGCAGCCCTGAGCGCCGAACTTGACGCTCCCTGGCGTGAGGCATTCCGCCAATTGCCCGGCTTGTATGGCGATGTCTCGGCGCTCCAGCAGGCGCGGGCGGTGTTGCCCGATCAGCCGGCGATCAGCCGGGCGTTGGATGAACTCACCCAATTGCTCGCCGCCGGTAATGCCTTCGGCAATATCAGCGTGGCGGTTGATCTGTCCGACCTGCGCGGCGACGGCTACCACAATGGCGTGACATTCGCCGCCTATGCCGGCGGCCAGGCCAGCGCGGTGGCATTGGGCGGTCGCTATGACGGTGCTGGCAGCGTGTTCGGACGCAGTCGTCCGGCTACCGGCTTTTCGCTGGATTTACGTCAGATCATTGATTGTCTGGCGGAACCTGCGGCGCGCGGCGGCATCCTCGCTCCTTGTTCGGATGATCCAACGCTGCGTGCCAGCATGGCGCAACTGCGCGCCGCTGGAGAGCGGGTGGTGGTCGAAATGCCCGGGCTGGCGGGACAAGCGGAAGACAGCGGATGCGACCGAAAATTGGTGAAGACGGCCGAAGGTTGGCAAGTTCAGTAATTGGGATTTTTCAAGGGATCGATCATGAGCAAAAACGTTGTTGTAATTGGTACCCAGTGGGGTGATGAAGGCAAAGGCAAGATTGTTGACTGGCTGACCGACCGCGCCCAGGGCGTGGTGCGTTTCCAGGGTGGTCACAACGCCGGCCACACGCTGGTGATCGAAGGCAAGAAAACCGTTCTGCACCTGATTCCGTCTGGCATCCTGCGCGAGAACGTGCGTTGCTACATCGGTAACGGCGTTGTCCTGTCGCCCGAGGCGCTGATGGAAGAAGTCGAAATGCTGGAAGGCAACGGCATCGACGTCGCCAGCCGGATGACCATTTCCGAAGCCTGCCCGTTGATCCTGCCGCATCACATCGCGCTCGACCAGGCGCGCGAAGCCGCCAAGGGCGCTGGCAAGATCGGCACCACTGGACGCGGCATCGGCCCCGCCTACGAAGACAAGATCGCCCGCCGCGCCATCCGCGTGCAGGATCTGCTGCATCGTGAACGCTTCGCCGCCAAGCTGGGCGAAGTGCTCGACTATCACAACTACGTGCTGAAGCATTACTTCAAGTGGGACACCGTCGACTTCCACAAGACGCTGGACCAGGCGATGGAACTGGCCGAGCGCATCAAGCCGATGATCGGCGACGTGCCGCGCAACCTGTATGAAGCCAACAAGCGCGGCGAGAACCTGCTGTTCGAAGGCGCCCAGGGCACCCTGCTTGACATCGACCACGGCACCTATCCCTTCGTTACCTCCAGCAACTGCACCGCCGGCGGCGCATGCACCGGTTCCGGCATGGGCCCGTCAGCGATGCATTACATCCTCGGCATCACCAAGGCCTACACCACCCGCGTCGGCTCCGGCCCGTTCCCGACCGAACTGTTCGACGAAGACGGCAAATGGCTGGCCGAAAAAGGCCACGAATTCGGCGCCACCACCGGCCGTCCGCGCCGTTGCGGATGGTTCGACGCTGCCGCACTGAAGCGCTCGATCCAGATCAACGGCCTCACCGGCATGTGCGTCACCAAGCTCGACGTGCTCGACGGCATGGACACCATCCGCATCTGCACTGGCTACAAGCTGGAAGGCGAAATCTGCGACATCCTTCCGGTCGGCTCGGAATCGCTGGCGGACTGCGAACCGATCTACGAAGAGCATCCGGGTTGGAAAGACAGCACGGTCGGCGTCAAGACCTTCGAGGAATTGCCCGCCAACGCGCA
>JAIFLB010000027.1 GCA_020049245.1 Betaproteobacteria bacterium
AAATCCCTTGCCAAGCCGTTAACCAATTGACAAATAATGGGATTCAAGAGAGAGAGATGTAAAAAATCCCGACAATATCGTATTGCAGAGACATTACAGCCGAGGCGCCCAGCCGCTTTCCGGCGTTTCGCCCAGAGTTAAAGGGGCCAGGGTCGGATTCTTTTTCATGGGCATCACCAATAAAATGAGCATGCTCCCTTCAATTTCTTCTTTAAATTCCCTCAAGGTCATTACGCGGTATTGTGTTTGTTTTTCACCTGAACCATGGCTGTGACTATGGCTGCGCGCAGCTTTTCAGTCAATTGGCCTGACCAAGTCGCATGAATGTGGTCCGCGTGAACAGGCAGCACTTGAATTGAGAGTAGATGTGCGAAACGATGCTGAACAGAAAGCCGCAACGGAGGAAGCGCTGTTCACCGCGCTGGAGGGTTCGGAACGTTCCGCGTGGGGTCTGCTGCGGCGCTGAGGAGCAGCCGGGATGGTTACGGCGTGAGGGCGAAATACCAAACCGGCATTGCGCCGACTTTCGCATGATGTCGATGCACGCTGATGTGCTTAAATCCTTTCCAATGCTTCAATATGGAACTACCCATGACACATACCGAGACCAAAGCACTTACGGCACAAATCCCACGACCACTTGCCGAGAAGGTCGATCAAATGGCGGTTCGACTTGAGCGTTCGCGCGGCTGGATCATCAAGCAGGCGTTGACGGCCTGGATTGATCAGGAAGAAGAGCGCAGCAGACTGACGCATGAAGCGTTATCCGATGTGGATGCTAGCCGAGTGATAGACCACCAGGCCGTACAGGCCTGGGCGGATAGTCTGGATACCGACACGCCTTTGCCGCCTCCGCGTTGATGGAACTGAAGTGGACGAGCAAGGCGTTATCCGATCTGGTGCGCCTTTACGAATTTCTGGCGCTGGTGAATCCCGGCGCAGCTGCGCGTACCGTGCGATCGCTTACCGCAGCACCCACCTGCCTGCTGACTAATCCGCGCCTCGGGGAATCGCTCGAAGAGTTTGCGCCGCGAGAAGTGCGCCGAATTCTTGTCGGGCATTACGAAATGCGTTACGAGATAGTGGAATCAGTCATCTACGTGTTGCGGCTCTGGCATACGCGCGAGGATCGCTGATGATCGAAGTTCTCGATACCGCCGAAGCCGCCGAAGAAGAAATCCGCCACCTGGCCAAGGTTCAAGGCGAGTTGTGGACCGATCTGCCGACCGATCTGTACATTCCGCCGGATGCGCTGGAAGTGATTCTGGAAGCCTTTGAGGGGCCGCTCGATCTGCTGTTGTGGCTGATCCGGCGCAACAATCTGGATGTGCTGAACATCAACATGGCGGCGCTGACCGTGCAGTACATGGCTTATGTCGATGTGATGCGCCGCAAGAGACTGGAATTGGCGGCGGACTATCTGGTGATGGCGGCGATGCTGATCGAGATCAAATCGCGCATGTTGCTGCCGCGTCCTGAAAAAGTGGAGGAGGGCGTCGAACATGATCCGCGCGCCGAGCTGGTGCGGCGTCTGCTGGAATACGAGCAGATGAAGATCGCCGCGCGCAATCTTGATGGCGTGCCGCAATTGGGCCGCGATTTCCAGGCGGTCAATGTTTATGTCTCGCAACTGGCGGCCAAACGTTTGCCGCTCATCGGCAGCGAAGATTTGCTGGATGCCTGGCGCGCCATCCTGAAAAGGGCTTCGATGACCAAGCACCACCGCATCGGTCGTCAGGAGCTTTCCGTGCGCGAGCATATGAGCCGCATCCTGAAGCATCTGCAAAGCAGCGGCCGCACGCTGTTTACCGAATTGTTCGATCCGGCCGATGGTCGTTCGGCGCTGGTGGTGACCTTTCTGGCGTTGCTTGAACTGGTGCGCGAGCGGCTGGTAGATATTGTGCAGAACGAACCATTTGCGCCGATCCATGCGCAGGTCGCCATGATGGCTTCCAACCCTGTTAGCGAGTTATCCGATGGCGAATGAAGACACCTCCCTGCCGGAGATCAAACGCATCCTGGAAACCGTGCTGTTGGCCGGTTCCGGCCCGATGACGCTGGCCGAACTGAAGCGGGTATTCGAGGTGGAACTGTCGAACGATTTCCTGCGCCGGGCGCTGGAGGAATTGCGTGCCGACTGGCAGGGCAAGGGCGTCGAGCTGGTTCAATTGGCGGAAGGCTGGCGATTCCAGACCAAAGCCGAATATCAGCACTATCTCGACCGCCTGAATCCGGAAAAGCCGCCGCGCTATTCGCGCGCGACATTGGAAACGCTGGCGGTGATTGCTTACCGCCAGCCGGTCACGCGCGGCGATGTGGAGGAAATTCGCGGCGTCGCGGTCAACACCCAGATTGTCCGCACGCTGGAAGAACGGGGCTGGATCGAGGTCGTCGGCCACAAGGAGGTGCCCGGCCGGCCGGCCTTGTTCAGCACCACCAAGCAGTTTCTGTCCGACCTTGGTTTACGCGCACTTTCCGAATTGCCGCCGTTGCCCGAGATGGCAAAAAATTTGCAGGTCTCTGCATTGTTTGAAGAACCGCCGCCAACGGAATAAAAAATCGCGCGGATTCCGCGATAATGCCGGCCCGGGATTGGAAACCCGCAAACACAACCATAGAGAGAACAACATGCCACGCTATTCCTACATGGGGCGACCTTTGAAAGCACGACCGGAAGAACTTGAGGACCACAGCGAAAAGCTGCATAAAGCCCTGGCCACGGCTGGCATGGGTTCTCGTCGTGAGATGGAGCAACTGATTGCCGATGGCCGCGTCAGTCTGAATGGCCAGATCGCCAAGGTAGCGGATCGGGTCAAGCCCGGCGACCTGGTCAAGGTCAACGGCAAAGTCATTCGGTTGGGCTGGAAGCGACAGATCCCGCGCGTCCTGATTTATCACAAGCAGGAAGGTGAAATCGTTTCGCGCGATGATCCGGAAGGTCGCCCTTCCGTTTTCGATCATTTGCCCGCCGTGCGCAGCGGTCGCTGGATCAGCATTGGCCGTCTCGATTTCAATACCGAAGGCCTGCTGATCTTCACCACCGATGGTGAACTCGCGAATCACCTGACCCACCCGCGTTATGAAGTCGAACGTGAATACGCCGTGCGGCTGATCGGCGCGCTGGATGCGGCACAAATGAATTCGCTGCTCACCGGTGTTGAACTGGATGACGGAATCGCCAAAGTCGACCAGATCGTTCCCGCTGGCGGCGAAGGCGTCAATCAGTGGTATCACCTGATCATCAAGGAAGGCCGCAACCGCGAGGTGCGACGCCTGATGGAACATCTGGGGCTCACCGTCAGCCGTCTGATCCGGGTGCGTTTCGGTCCGGTTGCGATGCCTTCACGTCTGAAGCGTGGCATGAAGGAAGAACTGCCGGAAGAGGAAGTCGAAGCCTTGTTGCGCTGGTGTGGCATGGTCAAGAGCGCAGTGGATAAACGGCAGGCGGATGACGCTTCTGATCAAAAGCGGCCTGATCATAAGCAGCCCGATTCAAGACGCCCGGAAGCCGCAACCGGCAAGGTTGGACATCCGTATCGACGCCGCCTGAACAATAAAGGCGAGCGCCAGTAAGGCGCTGCGGCGCGTTTTAGGGTGTTTCAGGGCTTGAACGCATTGACCCGTTGTTTCAACAGCCCAAGCCTGGCCGCCTCAGCCTGGCCATAGCGCAAGCCAAGATAAAGCTGGGTGATCAGGTGAATGGGTTCGGCGAGTTCTGGCCTCAGTTGCGCCGCGCGTTGAGCAAAATCGGCCGCACCTTCGGCGTCGCCGCGCACGATGCCTTGGCGCTGCAGTTTCAGGCAGAAACGCGTGTAGAGCCGGCTCGCCGGGTCGCGCTTGACGCGTGCCAGGCGCGGAATCGCCCATAACGATGCGATCAGCAGCAACACCCCCCCCGCTGCGGCAAGTCCCCAGGCCATCCCCTGCCAGGTGGAAAGAAATGGATTCAGGCGGGCGAGGAATTCACGTTGGCGATCCTGGTTGTAGCCCAACACCCATTGATTCCAACGGTTGTTGATCAAGTCCCAGCCTTGCCGGAGCGGCATCAACCAATTCGTATCCAGTGTCATCATGCCGGCAGGCCGTTCATTTGCCGGCAATGCGGCGTTGAGGCCGCGTTCAACCCGATTCGGTGCGACAGCGGCAGTTGGATCGACCCGGGTCCAACCCAGATTGGGCAGCCAGACTTCGGCCCAGGCATGCGCGTCGCGCTGTCTGACAATCCAGTAATCCCCCAGCGGATTGCGCTCACCGCCCTGATAGCCGGTGACCACCCGCGCCGGAATGCCGGCGGCGCGCATCAACACGACGAAAGCGCTGGCATAGTGTTCACAAAAGCCGCGTCGGCTGACGAAGAGAAAATCATCGACGCTGTTTTCGCCCAACAGCGGCGGTTTGAGCGTGTAGAAAAAGGCTTCATTGCGAAAGTGGGCCAGGGCCTGGTTGACGATGGCTTGCTCGCGTGCCGACTTGTTTGCTGACTGGTTGGCGGTTTGTTTCACCCAGCTAGCAGCCAAGGCGCGCGCTTGCGGGTTTCCCTCCGGCAACGCCAAGGTTCTGGAACGGGTGGCAGCGCTGAGTGCGTTCGGTTCAAGGCGATAGTCGAGATCGGCATCGATCTGATAGCGCAAACGCTGGGTGATGGCTGTTTTGCTGAGCCATTGCAGATCCGAGCCCAGCGTGGTCTCGATCGATGTCAGTTGGGTAGGGAGTTGACGCGGCAAACCCAATAAAAACAGCCAACGTTGCCGATGCGGTTCCAGCGTGATGGCATAAGTGATGGGTTGGCCAATCGCTTCGCCACGCACTGGCGTGGTTGGAACGGCAAACCGGGTTTGCCAGGTGCGGCCGTCGAAATCCCATAGCACCGGACCGCGCCAATAGAGCGCACTTGGGCTGGGTGGCGTGCTGGAGAACTCGACCCGGAACGCGATCTCGTCTGACAAGGTGAGTTGGCCGAAATCGCCGGGACTCATGCGATCTGACAAGCCGGACTGGGCGGCGCTTTGCTGCGGCAAACCCCAGAGCGGGCCTTGCAGGCGTGGGAACAACAGAAACAGCAGCAACGCCAAAGGCAACGCTTGTGCCAGTAATCGCCCGGCCATGCTGAGTGTGGCGCGCAGTTCTGGCGCAGTTTGGGAGCCTGATTGCAGGCTTGTCTGCGTGAGAGTTTGAGCGTTCGCGATCATCGCCGCCACCAACGCGCCGGCGGCAATAACCATGTAGCCGGCCATCAGCAGACTTTGCGAGTTGAGGAAATACGCCACCAGCAGAAAGCAGCCGACGAACAGCAAGCCGAGCCGATCCCGCGCGGTCTGGATTTCCAGCAGCTTGGCGCCGGAAAGAAAGACCAGCAGCGCCACACCGCCCTGGGGGCCAATCACGGTGCCATATTGCAGTAATACACCGGCCACTCCAGCCAGCGAAATCAACATCTTCAACCCGCTTGGCCAGGTTTTTTGGTGCTGGCTGGAATGTATGCTGAGCAGCGCGAAAATCACCCAACTGAGGCTGATCCAGATGGGTAAATCAAGCGCATGCGGCGCCAGCACCAGCGCCAGTGGAAAGATCAGCCAGAGCAGCGGCGTTTTGAGATCAATTTTTGGCATCGGACTTGCCAAAACGTGCAAGGGCTTCCAGACACAGTCTCAGATGCGCTTCGCCGATACCTTTGCCAATCTCGCGACCGGGCAATGTCAGCGAGAAAGGCAAACTCGCGGCATGTGCATCAAGCACCCAGCGGGTCAGGCGGGACAGGCGAGCTTCGGTCTCTTTTTCCGGGGCTTGTGACCAATTTAGTTGCAACGTTGCTCCCTGCTGCCCACTAAATTGCTTGGTCAGCAGATGCTGACTCCGCGCGGCTGCTTTCCAGGCGATGCGGCGCGGCGTATCACCCGCCTGATAGGCGCGCAGACCGGTAAAGTCATCGCCATCGGTTTTGCTGGCGGCAGCATCGGAATCCGCACCCATCGAAGCCGGCAACGGCAAGGCATCGTTTGCCGGCTTGGGGTAGATCAACACGCCAAACGGGATGGCATTGGTGTCCGACATTTCCAGTACGCTCCAGCAACGGAACAATCCAAGCGGATAACACGAATAGATTCCAAAGCGGCCAAGCGGATGCCAACCTCGTTCGGTAATGATCAGCTGCAAGGTCAGATCGGTTTTTCCACCAACCGGAATATCACTTTCCTCGCAGACCCCGGATGGATGCGTCAGGCCGATGCGGAAGCGTTTCAGCGCGCTCGGGTTGTCCGCTTCCAGCAACAGGCGGGCGCTTTCTCCGGCAAACACGGGCTGGGAAGCTTTTGCGCTGAGCCGCAGGCCGGACAGGTTGCGCTGGGTATGCAGCATGGCAACCACCGCCACGCCGGCAAACCAGAAGGTGAACAGGTAAGCCAGGCTAAGACCGTAGTTGATGGCGCCGATCAACAGCCCGGTCAATAACAGCGCGAACACCAGGCCGGCGCGTGTCGGCAGGATGTATAGCCGGCGCGCATTGAGCTGGATCGGGCTGCTTTCCAGATGTGGCGGTCGCCAAGGCAGATAACGAAGAGAGGGCAACACGGGCGTCTTTGCGGGTCAGTCGGGTCGGGGTCGAACTGTTTCATGCCATCTGTTCCAATCCTATGCGAATTTGCGTAAGCGAAGATGCCTAAACTTTTGGCGGGCTATCCGCATATGCGGACAGAAATTCCCGCAGAGGTGGCTGTCT
>JAIFLB010000079.1 GCA_020049245.1 Betaproteobacteria bacterium
GCGGTGATTACCGTACCGGCCTACTTTGATGACGCGCAGCGCCAGGCCACCAAGGACGCCGCGAAAGTTGCCGGCCTGAATGTGCTGCGCCTGCTCAATGAACCTACCGCTGCCGCCATTGCCTACGGCCTCGATAATGCCGCCGAAGGGATTTACGCGGTGTACGACCTGGGCGGCGGCACGTTCGATATTTCCATCCTGAAGCTGACCAAGGGTGTCTTCGAAGTGCTCGCCACCAATGGTGATTCGGCGCTGGGCGGCGATGATTTCGATCGGCGCGTGTATTGCTGGATGCTGGAACAAGCCGGCCTGCATACCCTCAGCGATCACGATAAAACCCTGCTCATGGCACGTGCCCGCGATGCCAAGGAGATGCTTTCCGAGCACCCGCAGACGCAAATCACCGCCGTCTTGACCAGCGGTGAAGTGATCGACTTGACGCTGACTGAGCAAGCCTTCAATGAAATAACCGATAGCCTGGTCAGGAAAACCTTGGCGCCGACGCGCAAGGCGTTGCGCGATGCCGGCTTGCAGGCAAGCGACGTCAAAGGCGTCGTGATGGTTGGCGGTTCCACCCGCATGCCGCGCATCCAGGCCGCGATTGGCGAGTTTTTTGGCCAGATGCCGTTGACCAATCTCGACCCGGACAAGGTGGTCGCCCTCGGCGCGGCGGTGCAGGCCAATGTGCTGGCCGGCAACAAGGCGGGCGACGACTGGCTGTTGCTCGACGTGGTGCCGCTGTCACTCGGTCTGGAAACCATGGGCGGCCTGACCGAGAAGATCATCCCGCGCAACGCCACCATTCCCACCGCGCGGGCGCAGGAATTCACCACCTTCAAGGATGGCCAGACCGCGATGAGCATCCATGTTGTGCAGGGCGAGCGCGAACTGGTGTCGGATTGCCGTAGCCTGGCGCGCTTTGAATTGCGCGGCATTCCGCCGATGGTGGCCGGCGCGGCGCGCATCCGCGTCACTTTCCAGGTCGATGCGGATGGTCTGCTGTCGGTCACCGCGCGCGAAACCGGCACCGGCATCGAAGCGCATATCGCGGTGAAGCCTTCGTATGGCCTGACCGACGATGAAGTCGCCGGCATGCTGCGTGACTCCTACGCGCATGCGCAGGACGACATGACCGCGCGCAATCTGGCTGAAGCGCGCGTCGATGGTCAACGTCTGGTTGAAGCCACAGAGGCGGCGTTGGCCGAAAACGGCGCGCTGTTATTGTCCGCTGAAGAATTTAAGGTCATTGAAAATCGCCTGGCAGACCTCAAACTGGCTTTGCAGGGCGCTGACCTGACTGCCGTCAAGCGCGCCACTGAAACGCTGAACAAAGGTACCGTCGAATTCGCCGCGCGACGCATGGACCAGAGCGTCAAGAAAGCGCTGACCGGCCACAAACTGGATGAACTGGAGTTCTGAAATGAGCTTGTTTGAACCTGAATTTATCGCTTCATTGCAGGCGCGTCTGGATAAGCACCCGATTTATGCCGCCGTCGAGACCGTCGACGATCTGCGCGTGTTCATGCAGCACCACGTGCATTCGGTGTGGGATTTCATGTCGTTGATCAAATACCTGCAACACACTGTTGCCCCCGCCCGCTGGCCGTGGACACCGGGCGCCGACGCCACTGTGCAGCGCTTCATCAACGAACTGGTGTTGGAAGAAGAGACCGATGAAGCCGGCCCCGGCGCGCCAGGAGAGTTTTCCAGCCACTTCGCCCTGTATCTCGGCGCCATGCGCGAAATTGGCGCCGATGCGGATATCCCGGCACGCTTCGTCGCGATCGCGGGTCGCGACGGCATTGCCGCTGCACTGGCCAGCGGTCTGGCCCCGGCCCCTTCCGCCAACTTCAATCGCACCACCTTCGCCTATATCGATTCCGACAAGCCGCACACGGTTGCCGCCGCGTTGGCGCTGGGCCGCGAGCACATCATCCCGGCGATGTTCCGCGCCTTCCTGAATCGCATGGCGGTGACCGAAGATCAGGCGCCGGTATTTCATTACTACCTGAACCGTCATATCCACCTCGATGAAGACTTCCATGCGCCGCTTTCCCTGCGCTTGCTGGAGGCGTTGTGTGGCGGTGATCCAGTGAAAATCGAAGAAGCCCGCACTGCCGCTATTCATGCTGTTGAAGCACGCGTCGAATTCTGGGATGGCGTCCTAGCCGCGCTGCCCAGCCAAAAGAATCACTTTGCCCAACAGGAAGCAACATGCCTCAATTGATTGTCCTGCCCCACGTCGAACTGTGTCCGGATGGCGCGGTTATCGATGCACAGAAAGGTGTCTCTATCTGTGATCTGCTGCTCGACAACGGCATCGATATCGAGCATTCCTGCGAAAAATCCTGCGCCTGCACGACTTGTCATGTGGTTGTGCGAGAAGGGTTCAATACTTTGTCGGAAGCCACCGAAACCGAAGATGATCTGCTCGACAAAGCCTGGGGCCTCGAACCCACGTCGCGTTTGTCCTGTCAGGCCTTGATGGGCAAGGACGATGTGGTGATCGAAATTCCCAAGTACACCATCAATATGGTCAAGGAAGGACACTGACACCATGAAATGGACCGACACCCTCGATATCGCCATCGCCCTGGTAGAACATCACCCCGACGTTGACCCGCGCGCGATCCGATTCACCGACCTTCACCGCTGGGTGATGGCGCTGCCGGATTTCAACGATGACGCGAACCGTTCCGGTGAAAAGATTCTGGAAGCCATCCAGATGGCCTGGATTGAGGAAATGGATTGAACTTGCGCAAAATTATTTTCGTTGCCGCTTTTCTTTCAGCGGCATTGCCCGCGCTTGCCGAAGGCGAAAAACTGAGTTTCAAGGGCGTCGAACTCGGCTCCAGCCTGGCCCAGATCGCCAGCAACCCGAAGTTCGATTGCCGCATCGTCACGACGCCCATCGCCGATAAGGTTTGCAGCTTGCGATCGCGGGAAACGGAAACCATCGCCGGCGCGCCGATCGACTCGCTGTTTTATTTTTACGACCAGGCCGGCTTAACCGGCATCGTCATCAATCTGGATGAAAAACACTTCCAGCCGGTCGTTGCCGCG
Organism: Betaproteobacteria bacterium; assembly: GCA_020049245.1. Classification (GTDB taxonomy): domain Bacteria; phylum Pseudomonadota; class Gammaproteobacteria; order Burkholderiales; family Thiobacillaceae; genus PFJX01. Next base: position 3,064 of record JAIFLB010000079.1, read on the forward strand.
CTGACCGACAAATTCGGCGGCCCCAGCCTGAAAACAGAAACGTTGAAGAACCTTAAAGGCGTGACTTTCGAGAATCGAATCTACCAGTGGACCAAGCCGGAAGGCTCATTGAAAGCCGAGCGTTACGCCGGTCGACTCGATAAATCGATGATTCGCTTCGCTGACGTCAGCGCCACCCAGCGCGTCCAGCAACGCCGCACATTGCTGAAGAAAGACCCGCGCAAGGATTTATAGGCACCGATCACTGCCTTGGCTTTCGAGCTGGGCATTTGAGCGCCAGGCTTTGACCACTATGGGGTTTCCACTTGGGTGCATGGAAACCGACAGTTCAGTCACTGCCCCCCTCACCGCCGCCGCCGGCATCGAAAGAGGCGTGGTCATGCCTGATCTGTCCATCATCGTTGCCGCCCTGATCGGATAAATCGGTTGCAAGAGGTTTGGTTTGTCGATCTTCGGCCAAAGACCACACCAGAATGGCGCCGACAACGGGCACGAGCCAAACGAGCCCCAGCTGAACCCATTTCTGGCCTGGGCTAAAGCTGTTGCTACGAGCAAGAACCAGGCTGGCTTTCAGGTTGATTGCCGCAACAAGGACCGTGACAGCGAGGAGAACATAGCTCAAGGGAACTCCCTTACTGATGCCTGGAAATCCAGTACCAGTCGGTCATCTATCCAGAATCCGGATATCTCCAATGCTGGCCAGACCTGGCTTGCAGACCCTCCCCATGCGGCAGCGCATGAGGACAGTCCGCGCAGGTACAAACTCAAACGAAGGTTATTGCATCGAATGCAGACCGATCATATTGCCCTCGGTATCGCTAACCAGGGCAATAAAACCATATTCGCCAATAGAGAATTTCTCCTTGACGACCTGGCCGCCATTCTCCTGAACCCGACCGGCCTCGACGGCGCAGTCCACGCAGCTGAAGTAGACCAGGGTGCTGTTGCCACCTGATGGACAGCCATCCATTTTCACCAGAGCGCCCATGGCGCCGGGTGCGTTATCCAGCATCGGAAAAGCCCACATTTCCACCTCGGGGCTTTCAATGGGTTGCAATTGAACGTTAAGAATTCCTTCGTAAAATGCTTTCGCACGCGCCATGTCCTGAACATAGATCTCAAACCAAACGACGGGATTGCTAGTCATGATGTCTCCTTGTGAAGTGATGGATCAGCAAAAAGATAAACCGTGAACTAACGCCACAAGCACTGATGCCTGATTGTCAGGGTTGGCAAGCAGCATAGATGACAGTTGTTCCGCATTAGTTCTGTCGGATGCGTAGTGTGCATGCTGAAATCTGATGTTTTTATTACAGATTATTCGCAGAAGCGGCAAAGCTGTGCGCGGTGACGAACGTGCTCGATCGTTTGTAAAAGCGTGAGCCATCCTGTCTGTACTGTGAACTATCGCCGCATCCTGTGCAGGCCCATTCCTTGCACGTTTTATAGTTGTTGCCCGTGTTCCCGCGTGTTGTGGAATTTCACCTTCGGCCAGCGTTCCATCGCCAGACTCAGATTGACGTGGTTGTCGGCGAGGTAGACCAGGTTGTCGTCGACGTCGCGCGCTAACCGCATCTGCTGGGCTTTGACGAATTCGGCCAGGTGGGCGGCGTCGTCGCAGGTGACCCAGCGGGCGGTGTGAATGCCGGAGCGTTCGAACACGGCATCGACGCCGTATTCGGCTTTCAGGCGGTGTTCCACCACTTCGAACTGCAACTGGCCGACGGCGCCCATCAGCAGACTGCTATCGACCAGCGGGGCGAAGACCTGGATCGCGCCTTCTTCGCCGAGTTCGCGCAGGCCTTTTTGTAATTGTTTGGATTTCAGCGGGTCGCGTAGGCGCGCCTTGCTGAACATGTCCGGCGCGAAGTAGGGGATGCCTTTGTAGGTGAGCAATTCGCCTTCGGTCAGCACGTCGCCGATCTGCAACTGGCCGTGGTTGTGGATGCCGATGATGTCGCCGGCATAGGCTTCTTCCATGCGCGAACGCTCGTTGGCCATGAACACGACGGCGTTGGCGATCTTCATTTCCTTGTTGGTGCGGCGCTGTTTGACCTTCATGCCGGGCGTGTACTGGCCGGAACAGACGCGGAAGAAGGCGATGCGGTCGCGGTGGTTCGGGTCCATGTTGGCCTGAATCTTGAACACGAAACCGGTGAAGGCGGGTTCGTCCGGCTCCACTTGGCGGACTTCGCCATTCGCCGTGACGGCTTCGCGGGCGACGGGCGAGGGCGCCCAGTCGACCAGGGCACGCAGCACTTCGCGCACGCCAAAGTTGTTGATACCGGAACCGAAGAATACCGGCGATTGTTTGCCGGCCAGGAAGTCTTCCAGATGAAAGGCCGCGCCGGCGCCGCGCACCAGTTCGATTTCGCCATCCATCGTTTCGAATTCCATTGGGTACTGCTTGCGCAATTCTTCGATCTGCGCGCCGCGCAGGGTCTCAAACTCCTGCCCGGCCTTTTCCTCGCCGGGGGTGAATCGCAGCACTTCGTCGTTGATCAGGTGATAAACGCCGTGAAAGCGTTTGCCCATGCCGATCGGCCAGGTGACCGGCGCGCAATGCAGCTTCAACACCGATTCGATCTCGTCGAGCAGTTCCAGCGGGTCGCGCACTTCACGGTCCATCTTGTTGATGAAGGTGATGATCGGCGTGTTGCGCAGGCGGCAGACCTCCAGCAGCTTGATGGTCTGTTCTTCGACGCCTTTCGCCGCGTCGACCACCATCACGGCGGCATCGACGGCGGTCAGCACGCGGTAGGTGTCTTCCGAGAAATCCTTGTGGCCGGGGGTGTCGAGCAGGTTGATGACGCAATCGTCATAGCCGAACTGCATCACCGAACTGGCGACCGAAATGCCGCGCTGCTTCTCGATGTCCAGCCAGTCGGAGGTGGCAAATTTACCGCTCTTGCGGCCTTTGACCGTGCCGGCCATCTGGATTGCGCCGCCGAACAGCAGCAGTTTTTCGGTCAGCGTGGTCTTGCCCGCGTCAGGGTGGGAAATGATGGCGAAAGTGCGCCGTTTGGCGACCTGGCGGGCGAGGGGGGAGTCGGGATTCATGGCAGCGGTAGGTTGAAGCAGTCTCAGAAAACACAAAAGCGGCCAGCTGGCCGCTTTTGCTGTGACGCAAGGATATCAGGAGTTCTGCTGAATACCCGCCACCACCCAGCCTTGATTGCCGGTGAGCGGCTTGGTCATGTGCCAGACTTCGTCAAACGAGATGGTCGCTTCCTCGTCCTCGCGCAGCGTGCCGTAGAAGCGCACGCTGACGATCTGGCGATTGCCTTCTTCCAACGCTTCCAGGGTTTCGGCGTTGATCGTCATCACTTCGGTGTGCTGTGTTTTACCTTGGCGCTCGTCGATGTCCAGCTTCAGCTCGGCGTACATTTCCGGCGTGGTGAACTCGCGCAGGTCATCCAGGTTGCCGGCATCGTTGGCAGCCTGCATGCGGATGAAGTTGACCTTGGCCTGGCGTGAGAAAGCGACGTCATCGAAGCCGGGCGGAAAGGTGGCAACTGCTGCGGCAGACGAGGTCGCAGCGGCATCGCCCTGACCGGACTTGTCATAGA
>JAIFLB010000210.1 GCA_020049245.1 Betaproteobacteria bacterium
ACCTGGCGTTCAAGGTCAAGGGCGCCAAGAAGGGCGACAAGGTTGTCGTCAACTGGGTGGACAACACCGGCGACAAGAACACCGCTGAAGCCGCCATCGGCTGATTGGATTGATGCATTACGGTCATTCCGGCCTGCGCTGGGATGACCTCTGGTTTCTAGCAGCAATGCTGATTTCCCCAAGTTATATCGAATAGAGCATGGCGCAAGACACATCACTGCCGAATCAGGCTTTCCTTCAAAGTATTGTTGACGCGCATCCGGAACCGTTTGCGCTGGTGGATCGCGAGTTTCACGTTGTGGTGGCCAATCAGCGGTATTCCGAAACCTATTCCGGCCTCGACAAAAGTGCCGTGGTTGGTCTCAAGTGCCATCAGGTTTCACATAAAACGGATACCACATGCGACATCAATGGCGAGGAATGCCCGCTGAAACGGGTGTTCGATACTGGCCAGCCGTATCAGGTGATTCATCGCCATTTTGACCAGCATCATCAGGCCGACTATGTCGCGGTCAACGCCAGTCCGATTCTGAATGAACGGGGCGAGGTCATCCTGATTGGTGAAAGCATCGCCTCCATCAGCCATGGCGATGAACTCTGCTTTGACGCCGACAAAATGGTCGGCGGCTGTTGTCCCTCATTCATGCGCGTGCTGGATAACCTGGTCAGTGTCGCCGGCACCGATGCGGCTGTGCTGATTCTGGGTGAAACCGGTAGCGGCAAGGAGATGGCGGCGCAGTTGATTCACCGCAAGTCGCGTCGCTTCAGCAGGGAATTCGTCGCCATCGACTGCACTCAATTTACCGAAGAGAGTTTCACCAGCGAATTGTTCGGCCATTTGCGCGGTGCCTTTACCGGCGCCGTAGAAAACAAGATGGGGCTATTCGAGCTGGCGGATGGCGGCACTTTGTTCCTGGACGAAATCGGCGAACTGTCGCTGACCATCCAGGCCAAGCTGTTGCGAACGCTGGAGACCGGCAGCTTCCGTCGCCTCGGCGAAACCCGCACTCGGCAGGCGGATGTTCGCCTGGTCTGCGCCACCAATTGCGATCTCAAACAGATGGTCAGCGAGGGGCGGTTCCGTGCCGACCTGTTTTATCGCATCAACTGCATGCAGGTCGAACTACCACCGCTCCGCCATCGTCGCGCTGATCTGCCGGAGTTGATCAATTATTTTCTTGGCCGCGTCAGACACAAAGCCGGGATCAGCGAGGCGGCGCTCAACGCGCTGCTGAATTACAACTACCCCGGCAATATGCGCGAGTTGCGAAATATCCTCGATCGCGCCATCGCGTTGGCCAAAGGCGAGCGCATCGATATTGCCTTCCTGCCGGATCACGTCCTGCATGACGAACTCGCCGAACCCGTCCACCCCGTTCATGCCGAGAATGATTTTTTCCAGTGCGACGCGCATCCTCATGCAACCTCGCAGACGAATGATGTGGCGCGACCGCTGCCCACGGCATCGATCCAGGAAGTTCTCGCCAAGCATCAAGGCAACCGCCGTCTGGCGGCGGCAGAACTTGGCATTACCGAGCGCACGCTGTATCGCAAGCTCAAGCTATTGCAAACCAATAACTGACCAACCCGCTTGCGGCGCGAGCGTCGTGGAATCGGCCCGCAAGCGGTGCCTCCTACAACGCGGCCAACTGGATCGATAGGTTGCCAATTTTCTCGCCAATTTGCTCGCGCTAATGAATCAACCCAGGTTCCATCCCGCCTGTCATGACACAAGGCAACAAATTTCATGACATTGCTCAGGAAAATCCTGCCTATCTCTTGGCAATCATTCGTAAGTAATTGTTTATAAGAAAAATAAACTCAAGCGACTGATTGGCACGGCCCTTGCAAAGAGCATTGAGTGTTGTGACGTTTTGCTCATGACACGCTGCCTGAGAAGGAGCCGCATGACCAAACATGAAGCCTTGCGTGTCGTGCGCCAGGCCAAGTCCTCGCATATTCGCTGGCGCGCTTATGTGCAGGCGATGCTGGCTGGCATGGTCATCGAGACCGAGCAAGCGCCGCTGCACCACAAGGAATGTCAATTTGGCCAGTGGATCAATCGCGAGGGTTTTTCCGCCTTTGGCCATTGGCCGCTGTTTCATGACGTCGAGTACGCGCATGAATTGCTGCATGCGGTGTATCTGCTGCTTCACAACGCACTGCATGAAAACGACCAGGCCCGCGTCCGCAACATCGGCGAGCAACTTGTGGCCATCTCATATTCCCTGGTGGAAGCCATTGAGTTGCTGCAGGAAGAAATCCACAGCTGTGAACAGGAGGTGTTCTGAACGCGACTTGGTCGCGCTGCATGCGCTGCGATTCTTCGAATCTACCTGGCATTTCCCCCACCCAACTCATCACCAAGCAAGGAGACACCTGTGAAACCCAGTATTTCCAAGATGCGGTCCGCCGCACTTGCCACTGCTTTGGCCACATGCCTGAGCAACGCCACGGCGCATGCCCAGACTGCCGCGCCAACCAACCCCTATCTGACCAATGTGCCGAGCATCACCTTGCCGAATGTGCCGGCCTATCTGGGCCTGATCGGTTCGATGGCGACCTTCAAGCCTTCCGTTGCCGCCAAGCCCTATTCGATGGCGCCTTCGCTGCCGCGTGACCAGAAGATCGCACTGATGCAGGCGATGATGGCGATGATGCCGAGCATGGGCATCCGTGATGCGATGAGCTTCATGTCAACCAAATACAAGGCCAAGGACGGCCTGACGTTTGATGAAGTGGTGCAGTCGATGGAACTGCGCGCCAACACGCTGAACTTCAAGAAGGTCGGTCATTCCCCGATGTGGAAGGACATCCAGGCAGTACTGGGCGACATGGATGCGCCGCGCATGGAAGTCTTCCATTACTGCGACATCGCCGCCGGCCGCGAAGTGTTGAAGGCGTCGCCGGAATCCATCGCCTATCTGCCCTGCCGCATCGCGATCATGGAAGACGCCAACAAGCAGATCTGGGTCATCACGCTGGATTGGGATCTGGCCTGGCTCGATACCGTGCAGGGAAAGATGGGCGTCAACAACGAGCTGGCCAAGTTCGCCAAGGACATCAACGTAAAGATGGACAACATCATGCGGGCCGCCGCCAACGGCGATCTGTGATCAACGAAGCCTGAAAATAGAGGAGTCAACATGAAACGTAGCATGCTGTTTTTATCGCTGCTCAGCGCCGCGCTGGGTACCGCCTCTCTGGCCCACGCCGCCGAGCCGGATGTCGCCGGTCTGATCAAGAGTTGCAACAACTGTCACGGCGTCGCCGGCGTCAGCGTCGGCCATTCGATGCCCTCCATCGGCGGCCTGTCGGAAACCTATCTGCTCAACATCATGACGCAGTGGAAAACCGGCGAACGCTTTTCTGCGGTGATGGGCCGCCTGCTGAAGGGCTACACCGATCAGGAAATCGCCGCGCTGGCGGCGCATTATTCCAAGCAACCCTGGGTGCCGGCTGCCCAAACGCTGGATGCCAAACTGGTGGCGCAAGGCAAGGACGCGATCGAACGCTGTTCCAGCTGCCATGGCGATACCGGCGTGCCGGACGAAGACGATACGCCGCGCCTGACCGGCCAATGGGCGCAGTACATGGAGCTGGAACTTGCCAAGTACCGCGACGACACCATCAAGATGCCGCACAAGAAGATGCGCACCAACGCCAAGAAACTCGACGCTGCCGATGTGGCCGCCGCCGCCGCGCATTACGCCAGCCAGAAGAAATGAGGAGACCCAGCATGAGTATCAATCGTCGCAATTTCATCAAGAGCCTGGCCGCTGCCGGTTCAGTTTCGCTCCTCACCATCCCGACTTCCGCGCGCGCTGCTGGCAAGGGCAAGGTGGTCGTCATCGGCGGCGGCTTTGGTGGTTCCACCGCCGCCAAGTACATCAAGATGATGGACCCGGCCATCGACGTCACCCTGATCGAGCCGAACCAGACCTACACCTCGTGCCCGCTGTCGAACGAAGTGCTGTCCGGACACCGTGACATCGCCAGTCTGCAGACCGGCTATGCCGGGGCCGCCAAGCGCGGCATCAACGTGATCCACGATCATGTCGCCAGCGTCGATGCGGCGAAGAAAACCGTCACCACCAACGGCGGCCAGACGCTCGGTTACGACGCGCTGGTGATGGCGCCCGGCATTGCCTTCGATTACGAAGCGGTCGGTGGTTATTCGAAGGAAGCCTCCAAGCTGATTCCGCACGCCTACAAGGCTGGCGAGCAGACACTTTTGCTGAAGGCGCAACTGGAAGCCATGCCGGATGGCGGTTTGTTCATCATCTCGGTGCCGCCGAAACCGTTCCGCTGCCCGCCCGGCCCGTATGAGCGTGCCGCCCAGGTGGCGAGCTACATGAAGCATCACGGCAAGGCGAAATCGAAAGTGCTGATCCTCGACGCCAACGATTCCTTCTCCAAGAAAGGTCTGTTCGAGCAGGGCTGGAAAGCGCTCTATCCGGGCATGATCGAATGGGTGCCGGGCGCCAATGACGGCAAGGTGGAACGGGTAGATGCCGCCGCCAAGACCTGTTTCACCGGTCTCAACGACCACAAGGCCGATGTCATCAACCTGATTCCGCCGCATCGTGCCGGCAAGATCGCGCAGCAGACCGGGCTGACCAATGCCCAGGGCTGGTGCGAGGTGGTGCCGATGACCATGGAATCGACGGTGCACAAGGACATCTACCCGATCGGTGACTGCTGCATCGCCGGCGAACTGCCGGTGTACGACATGCCGAAATCGGCACATATGGCAATCACCCAGGCCAAGGTCGCGGCCGGTGCCATCATTGCAAAACTGAATGGCCTGGCCAACCCGCAGCCCTGGTACGTCAACACCTGCTTCAGCACGCTGGCGCCGGACTACGGCATTTCGGTCGTGCATGTGTATCGGGTGACCAACAACCAGTTCGTCTACGTCAAGGAAGCCGGCGGCATTTCACCGATCGACGCGCCACCGCTGCAACGCAAGCTGGAAGCCGAGTATTGCGTCGGCTGGTTCAACAACGTGATGGCCGACGCCTTCGCCTGATCCAGCCGCACCGCGCCGGCCATGCCGGCGCGGCGGCTTCAAACCCATAGAGGAGTTCAAACATGAAAACTACGTTACGTAGCAGGATGATGCTGGTCATCGGCCTGCTCGGCGGCCTTGCCGCCAGCCTGATGTATTCCGCTGGCGCCGATACGCCGACGGAAGCGGTACCAACCAAGCTGGTCGCCGACAGCCCGACCGCCGCCTGCAAACCCTCCAATCTGGCGATAAAGGGTGATCGCAAACTGACACCGGAAGATTTCGAGGAACCCAAGGCTTGCGCAAAATGCCACGAGCGGCAGTACAAGGGTTGGCAGGGCTCGATGCACTCGCTGGCGTTCAAGGACCCGGTGTTCCAGGCCGAATGGGCGCTGGCGTTCAAGGCTACCAACGGCACAGCACTGAACGATTGTGGCGGCTGCCATACCCCGATCGGCATTACCACTGGCACCGTCAAGTTCGACCCGACGCTGGGCAAGCATGGCGGCTTTACCGCGCCGAAGCAGGCAGAGCACGGCGTATCCTGCGATGTCTGCCACTCGGTTTCCGGCTCTACTGCCAAGCGCTCGCTGAATGGCCAGCCAGGCAATGCCTCGATCGAACTGAATCCGGGCGAAACCAAGTACGGTCCGTTCAAGGATTCCAAGTCCGGCTACCACGAGACGGAGTACTCGGAACTGCATACCAAGGCCGAGTTTTGCGGCAGTTGCCACAACATCTTCCACTCAGTGAACCAGTTTCCGATCGAGCACACCTATGACGAGTGGAAGAATTCGCCCTACGGCCAGGCCGACATTCCCTGTCAGGACTGTCACATGGTGCCGGTGGACGTGGCGATCCAGGTGGCCGACCGCATGGTGCGCGCCAAGGATGTGCCGAATCACGGTCTTGGCGGTATCGCCGCCAAGGGCTCGAAGAAGGAACGTGAGATCGTGCATGACCACGGCTTCGTCGGCGGTAACACGGTGATCGCAGCGGCGATGGGCGTACCTGGCGCGGAAGCCAACAAGGCGGAAGCGATCAAGCGTCTGCAGAACGCGGCAGACATGGACATGGACGTGCGCAAGGGCAAGGGCGGCGCGCATGAACTGCGCATCAAGGTCACCAATGTGCGCGCCGGTCACCACCTGCCGACCAGTCTGACCTTCATCCGCCGCATCTGGCTTGATGTCACCATCACCGACGACCAGGGCAACGTCATTCTGCGTTCCGGTGAGCTGGACGCGCACAACCGGGTGGATGAGGACACCGTGATCTTCGGCAATCATTCCGTCGACAAGCACGGCAAGCCGACGGTGAATCCGTGGGAAATCGCCCGCTTCGATGAACTCAACACCATCCCGCCGAAGGGCTTCCGCTACGGCAAGTACGCGTTCCGCCTGCCGGACGGCGCCAAGGGTTTCAAGGTTGAAGCCAAGCTGAACTACCAGTCGTATGACCAGAAAGTGGCTGACAAGCTGCTCGGTGACAAGGCGATCATCGTCCCGACGGTGGAAATGAAAGCGTTATCACGCACTTACGACGCCGCGTT
>JAIFLB010000120.1 GCA_020049245.1 Betaproteobacteria bacterium
TCAACGCAAACTGTAGACGAGCGGCAGGTGTCCGACACTTTGCCGCCCTCCATGGAGTCCAGTGCCACTGTTGGTTCCGGCCGACTAACCGGCATTGGATAGCCAGTTCTTAGACTGCTTGGCTCACTAACCCGCCCTTCAGTGCCGTACCAATCCATGCCAGCCGACGACAACTCAGAACTGCAATGCCCGGGTCAGCGAGGCGACTTCTTCAGCGGATTCTTCCAGGATGCTGGACAGCACGTCCTGGCCAAGTGTGATATCCATCCGCGCGGTCATGCCCTCGCCTATTTCCACGCCGCCCAGCTTGTGCAGCGGCGAAGCGACCGGCGCCAGTTCTTCCGCGATCAACAACGTATCGCCAAGTAAAACCGGCGGTATCGCCAGGTAGCCATTCCAGTAACTCTCGACCGCTCCGACCACGATCTCCGGCACACCAAGCACCTTCAGTACGGCGCGGCCGACATCGGCTTCACCGGTTTCGATCCATTCATCGAAATTACCCTCCAGCAGGCCGGGATATTCATCCGCACGCGACAACATATAGAAGCCGCCGACCTCATGCACGATGCCGGCAAACAGCGCGGTCTCACTATCGACATGGGTAAATCGGCGCGCAATGACATGCGCCAGGGAAGTGACATGCGCGGTGTGTTCCCATAACTGGGCAGCCAGCGCCTGATGCGCGGGGGCGGCGGGCTTGCCGGCCAATTGCCGTGTCACCAACGCCATCGCGAGGGAGCGTACAGCGCGAAAGCCCAGTCGCATGACTGCGCTGCGGACATCGGTGATCTCGTGGCCGGAACGATTGAACGCAGCCGAGTTGCCCATCGCCACCACGCGCGCGGCCAGCAATGGCTCGGCCTGCACCAGTTTTGCCGCCGCCTCGATATGGCAGTCCGGGTTATCGAGCGCCCGCACCACTTTCATCGCCACCTGCGCGCTGGTCGGGAATGCCAGTTCGCCCTTTGTTGCGTCAGCGGCAATGGATCGGAATATCTCGTGTTTATCCATTATTTGATCATCCTGCGGTTATGGGATGCGGCGGTAGAATTGTAAGCCCGGCCTTGCATACATCGTGCTCAGTCCGGCGCCCTTCTTTCTTTGCCTCTTTTCCTTGCTTCATTATCTTGCCCCTTCCAACCAACCTTAGCAGCAAAGAGCTCGAGCGCATCGCCCTCAACCTGAATCCGGGCGGCTGGGCAATCGAAGCCAGCCGGCCGTTGGCGACGCTGCTCGGCTCCTGCGTTGCCGTCTGTCTGTTCGACCCGAAGTTGATGATCGGCGGCATGAACCATTTTCTGCTGCCCAAAGGCAGCAACGTCAACACCAACGATCAGGACGTCATTCTGAATGGCGATTATTCGATGGAAGTGCTGGTCAATGGGCTGCTCAACAAGGGTGCGCAAAAGAAGCGCCTGGTAGCGAAAGCCTTTGGCGGCGGCACCATTGTCAGTTCGATCCGGATGGCAATCGGCGAGCGCAACGCGGAGTTCGCCCAGGAATGGCTGGCACGCGAGGGGATTCCGCTACTCGCCTCCGATTTCAGCGGCCCCTGGTCACGCAAGATCATTTTTGTGCCGAATACCGGCGAAGCCTTCTGCCGCCGCCTGCCGACGACGCAGCCGGATGCCGCGCAAGTCGCCAAGGCGGAACTGGACTACGAGAACTCGCTCGGTCTGCCGAAAAAGATCGTCGGCAAGAAGATCGAACTGTTCTGATCGGGTTTGCTTTAGCCTGGATCAAGCCAGCAAAGCCAGATTCGATGCTTGCAGGATGGCCAGCACCGCCGGGTGGGTGACTTTTCGTTCGACTGAAATGGCAAAGAAGCGCTCGCGCAGATCGCGCGTTTCGCCCAGCCGGATGACGCCATACTGACTTTCCACCTCCTCGCCGGTGGCCACCGCAGCCGGAAACACGCCGGCGCCGGCCTTGCCGAACGCTTTCTTCAGCGCGCTGTCATCGAATTCGCCGACGATGCGTGGATGCAGATTCTTCCGCTCCAGCCAGCGCAGCAACGGCGCGCGCAATGCGCTGTCCTCGCCCGGCAACAGCAGCGGCGCCGCATTCAGGCAGGCCGGAAATTCGCCGGTCAGGCGCGCCGCCAACGCGGGCGCGGCGAAAAAGCCAACGCTGCATTCGCCGAGTGGATGGCTATAGCCTCTGACATCCATGCCCGGCGGCATCGGCCGGTCGGCCAGCACCATGTCCAGGCGATGGATCGCCAGTTCACCCAGCAGGTGGTCAAGCCGGTCTTCCCGGCACACCAGATGCACCGGATCGGCCAACGTCAACGCCGGCGCCAGCAGTTGGTAGGCAATCGATTTGGGCACCACGTCGGCAATGCCGACGCGGAACGGAAAAGTCCGGTCCTCGCGACTATTGCGCAAGCTCTGCTCGAGTTCGGCGCCGACCTGAAAGATTTCCTCGGCATAAGACAATACCTGGCGGCCGGTATCGGTGAGTTCCAGACGGCGGCCGGTGCGGCGAAACAGTTCGACCCCGAGCCGGTCCTCGAACTGGCTCAACTGGCCGGACAGGGTCTGCGGCGCCAGATGCAGTTTTTCCGCCGCACGATTCACCGCGCCGGTCTTGGCGACGGTATAGAAGTAATGCAAATGTTTGAAATTCAACATGTCAGCTGCCGTGTGAAATCGAATTACTCGAAATTATTACCCCTTTAATTCGAATTTTTCTTATTCGCCCGACTTTGTACGATGCCCCCCTGATGAAACTGGAGATCTCGCCATGATGAAATCGCTCTTTACCCTGATCGCACTCACCTCCCTGTTGCTCGCCGGCTGCTCGGAACCGCCCTATACCAACATCGACAACGCGCAGTTGAAAACCCTGCTGCAACAGGGCACGCCGCTGTATGACGTGCGTCGGCCGGACGAATGGCAGCAGACCGGCGTCGTCGAAGGCAGCCGCAAGCTGACTTACGTTGATGCCAGCGGACGCGAAAATCCGGAGTTCTTGCGCAACTTTGTCGCTGAGGTGGACAAGAATGAACCGGTCATTCTGATCTGTCGCACCGGCAACCGAACCAAAGCATTGGGCTACGAACTGGCCAAGCAGGGTTACACCCGGATTTACAACGTGCGTGATGGCATCACGCGCTGGATCGGGGAAAACCAACCGACGGTTCGCTAATGTGGCACTAATTAAACGTGATTATTCTGTCGGCGGATTTGAACTGGGTAGGTTGGGCAAAGCGAAGCGTGCCCAACTTGCCCACATAAGCTGTTGGGCACGCTTCGCTTTGCCCAACCTACGTCTACTGGCAACCGAACCAAAGCATTGGGCTACGAACTGGCCAAGCAGGGCTTCACCCGGATTTACAACGTACGTGATGGCATCACACGCTGGATCGGGGAAAACCAACCGACGGTTCGCTAGTGATCCGGCACTAATTCACCGTTCAGGCGAAAGACGGAGTAACGAATAAGTCAGCGTCTCGCTTTAATATCCCGCCAACCCAATCTCGCGGAATATCCCGAATGCCCATCGCCTCTGCGTTCAGCCGCCGAATTACACCCTGGTTGGCGCTGACCGGCCTGGTAGTGCTGACTTTTCTGGTGCTGCAGCACTTTCTTGTGCCACTGGCCTGGGCCGGAGTGCTGGTTTACGCGTCCTGGCCACTGGCCGAGAAACTGCGCCGGCAGTGCAACGGCCGCGACACGCTGGCGGCCAGTCTGGCGACCTTGCTGGCGACGCTGATGCTGTTCGCCCCTTTGCTCTGGCTGGGCTGGCTGGCGCAACAGGAAATCGGGCGGCTGTACCCGGCGCTGCAAGCCTTTTTGCTGGCGCCGCCGGCAATACCGGACTGGCTGCTTGAATTGCCCTGGCTGGGCGAATGGTTGGCGCAGCAGCGCGCCGCCCTGCTGGCCGATCCGCAAAGCGCGGATGCCGCCATCAAAGCCTGGCTGGCATCGCATGCCAGCGATGCCGCCCAACTGGCCGGCGGCGTCGGGCGGAATCTGGTCAAGCTGGTGCTGGTACTGGTGATCCTGTTTTTCTTTTACCGCGATGGCTCGCGCATCGTGCTGGAACTGCGCCATGTCATGGCCCGCTTCATCGGTCCTGGCACGCATGGCTATCTGGCCGCCGCCGGCGCCACCACCCGCGCTGTGGTGTACGGCATTCTGCTCACCGCGCTGGTGCAGGGGACACTCGCCGGCATCGGCTACGGGGTCGCCGGCATGGCGTCGCCGGTCACACTGGGCGTGCTCACCGCACTGCTCGCGCTGATTCCATTCGGCACACCGCTGGTCTGGGGTGGCGCCGGCGCCTGGTTGTTGTTCCAGGGCGAGACCAGCGCCGCGATTGGCGTCTGGCTCTGGGGCGCGGCGGTGGTCAGCCAGATCGACAACGTATTGCGCCCGCTATTCATCAGCAGCGTCGGCGCAATTCCCTTCCTGCTGGTGCTGTTCGGCGTGTTGGGCGGCCTGCTCGCCTTCGGTCTGGTCGGCCTGTTCATCGGTCCGATTGTGTTGGCGGTGGCGTGGGCGGTGTGGCGCGAATGGGCGGCACATCTGGACGATGCGGCGAGCGAGGAAACCAGTTAAAGAAATACTGATCAGTTCGTCATTCCCGCGAATGCGGGAACGACGAAACCGAATAAACCAGCAATTCCTCAAGCCTTTTTAAATGGAGATTTCCAATGTTGTGGTTTGTATTAGGACTCGTCGCCCTGGTTGCCGGGGCTGAACTGCTGGTGCGCGGCGCATCGAAACTGGCGCTTTCATTCGGCATTTCGCCGCTGGTGGTCGGCCTCACCGTCGTCGCCTTCGGCACCAGTGCGCCGGAAATGGCGGTGTCGGTGCAATCCGCCTGGGCCGGCCAGGTTGATATCGCGCTTGGCAATGTGGTCGGCAGCAATATCTTCAACGTGCTGTTCATCCTTGGCGTCTCCGCGCTGATCGTGCCGCTGGTGGTACATCAGCAGATCATCCGCCAGGAAGTGCCGATCATGATCGGTGCGTCTTTGCTGCTCTGGGCGCTGGCCGCCGACGGCGGCATCAGTCGCTGGGAAGGCTTCCTGATGGCGGGCCTGATCGTGGCTTACACGGTCTTCATCATTCGCCAGAGCCGGCGCGAGACGGCGGCCATCAAGGCCGAATATGACGAAGCCTTCGAAGCCGCGCCAAGCGGCTGGGATGCCCACTGGGGCGTGCAGATTCTGCTGATCCTGGTCGGACTCGGTTTGCTGGTATTGGGCGCCGACTGGCTGGTGGAGGCGGCGGTGGCGTTTGCAAAACAGCTCGGTGTCAGCGAACTGGTCATTGGCCTGACCATCGTCGCGGCGGGCACCTCGCTGCCGGAAGTGGCCACCTCGATCATGGCCGCCATTCGCGGCGAACGTGACATCGCGGTCGGCAACGTGGTCGGCAGCAATATCTTCAACATTCTGGCCGTGCTGGGTATCTCGGCCAGCGTCGCGCCCGGAGATCTCACCGTGGCGCCGGCCATGCTGGCGTTCGATCTGCCGGTGATGGTGGGTGTGGCGCTGATCTGCCTGCCGGTATTCTTCAACCACTCGTTGATCACGCGCGGCGAAGGCCTCTTGTTCCTCGCCTTGTATGTCGCGTACACCGTGTATCTGATCCTGCATTCCACCGGCCATGCCGCATTGAGCGTCTACAGCACGACGATGAGTTTTGTGCTGCCACTGGTCGCCGTGATCTTGCTGGTGCTGGCCTGGCAGCATTGGCGCCAAAACCGGGAAGATAATGACGCATGATCAGCACACACGACCTGGTCGTGGCGGTGCATCTGCTGTTCGTTGTCTTTGTTGTGATCGGCGGGTTGCTGCTGCTGCGATGGCCCGGATTGATCTGGCTGCATCTGCCAGCGGTCGCCTGGGGCGTATTCATCGAGTTCAGCGGCGGCATCTGTCCGCTGACGCCACTGGAAAACCAGTTGCGCCTGGAAGCGGGCCAGGATGCTTACAGCGGCGGCTTTGTCGAACACTACCTGTTGCCGATTCTGTATCCGGATAACCTGACCCTGGACGTGCAACAGGTGCTCGGCACACTGGTGATTCTGGTCAATCTGGCGATCTACGCCTGGGTCTATCGGATTCGCCAGCGGCGTATGCGCGGGTAATGCGCGGGCAAAAATCACACCCCGATTACTGCTTGTAGCGGGTCACCTTGCTCGCCTGCATGCGATAGCTGGAACGCCCCATGTCGGTATCGGCCAGCCCGATTTCGATGACGCCTTCCACCCAGACCGCTTCCATCGCCTGCATGCCTTTCGCCGGCGGATTGGCGATGACGTGGATGATCTGGTTGGCCGGCGGCGGCGGCGTGTGGATGCAGGCGCCAAAATAAGGCACCAGCAGGAATTCCTTCAGATTCTTGTCGCCCCATTCCAGCGGCACCAGAAAACCGGCGATGCGGATCGGCTTGCGATTGATCGATTCGTTCGCCGGCGCGGCGTCCCAGGCCTGTTTGAGTTTGGCCAGCGCTTCGTCGGCGCGCGGATCGCCGTCCTTCAGTTTCGCGATGTCGACGCCCTTCAACACCGCCAGCGGATCCCAGCCGCTACTTTGGCTTTTGCAGCGGGCAGGCGATCGCCCAGCTTGTAGTCGGCGCTCCAGACGGGGGCTACGAGCAGCACGCCGAATAACACGTAAAGACTCAGTCCAATGTAGCGTTTATTCATTTACGTCTCTCTCTTCAACATGGCTACCGTTCCAGCCACTGCAACCAGCGCCAGCACGATGGCGGCACCGGAAGGCAAGTCGAACAGCCCGGAAACAGTCAGACCGAGAGCATACCCGGCCGCACCAATGAGCAGCCCGCGCAGCAATCGTTCCCCGGACACCAGCGCCGGTACGATCAGGCTGGCGAAGACCAGATAGATGCCGACCACCTGCACCGAGGCGGTGATGGTGACCGCGAACATCAGGTAAAAACCGAGCGACGAAGCACGCCAGTTAAGGCCGAACCAGGTCGCCAGCAGAAGCGCGGTCACCGCCGCCAGTGGTAACAAGCTGCTCCACGTCGTCCACAGAATCTGCCCGACCAGCAGGTCTTGCAGGTGCTCAGCGCCGTGCGGGTCATAGCTCATCAGGATCAGCGCGAGGCAGGCGGCGGCGACGAAAGTGACGCCGATAATCGCTTCCTGGCGCGTAGAACTGAGCTTTTCCATACGATGCAGAAACAGCGCGCCCAGCAGCGCGGCGCTGACGGCGGCAAGCTGCGTCAACCAGGGCATGTCCTCGCCGCCCAGGCTGTGCGCGATCACCACGCCGAGACCGGCGATCTGCGCGATGGCGAGGTCGAGAAACACAATGCCGCGCTTGAGCACCGCCTGCCCGAGCGGCACATGGCTGGCCAGCACCAGCAGGCCGGCGGCGAAAGCGGGTAGCAGGATGCCGGGTTCGAGTCCGGCAAAGTTCATTTCAACCCGCCTTTCAGCTTCGCCAGCGTGTCGTCGAACACCCCGAACAAGTCTTTTGCCGCCGGCGAACCGCCGACGGTGTAGGGCAACTCAACCGCAGTGATGCCGGCGCGTTCGGCCAGCCACTCGGAAGGCTTGGATGACTGGTAAGCCGTGCGCAAAACCATGCGCGCGGGTTGCGTCTTGAGCCGTTCAAGCAACGACGACAAAGAGGACACGGAAGGTTCGATACCGGCCTTCGGCTCCAGGTCGGCGACCACTTTCAGGCCCAGCCAGTCGGCCAGATAACTCCAGCTCTTGTGCTGCACCACCACCGGCACGCCACGCAAACCAGCGGCCTCTTTCTCCCAACGGGCGATCGCGGCACTCATGCGTTTCTGGAAGTCCTGGTTGCGCGCGGCATAGGTTGCGGCATTGGCCGCATCCAGTTGTGCCAGCCGCTGCGCCAGTGCATTGGCAACTTTCAGCAGATTGCGCGGATCAGCCTGCAAGTGCGGGTTGCCACCGGGATGCACATCGCCTTGAGCACGATCGGCGCTGGCGGATTTTTCCAGCAGGCGGACAAACGCCGCCGCCTCGAAATAGCCGGCGCGGCCGCGCTGGATGCGGGCATTGCCGGATTCGCGCTGCAACAGCGGCAGCCAGCCGACTTCCAGTTCGGCGCCGGTGCAAACCAGCAAGTCTGCATTACGGGCACGGGCGATCAAGGATGGCCGCGCCTCGATGTGATGCGGGTCTTGTTTCGCCGTGGTGGCTGAGGTGACGCGCGCCAGATTGTTGGCCACGTCGCCGGCCAGTTCCTGCGTCAGCGACGCCCATTCGGGCTCGCAGGCAAGGACGTTGAGGGCGGCATGAGCGGGGTTGGCCGCCAAGAGCAGGGTTAACAACAACAGTCGAATCAACATGATTTCAATTCCCTTAATTGCGCGTCGTTGGGTGCACCGTGCGCAGCATCCAACGCGAAAAGGCGCGCACGGCGCGCACCCTCCGGATCAGAACTTGTGCGCCCCGTGCGCGCCCAGGCTGTGCACGTATTGCAGTGTGATCTGGTTGTCATCCGGGCTGCCCTGCATGGAACGGTCGCGCGCCAGTTGCAGACGGAAGCGAGAGAACTCGCTGGGCGAGTAATCGGCCATCAGGCTCCACTTGCTCGGGTTGTAGTCGGCCGACGCAACCGGCAGCGCACCAAAATTCACGCTGCCGCTGTCGAGGCGGTCGTAACGCAAACCGGCCCGCCAGCGCGGCATGAACTGATAGATGCCCTGCGCGTACCAGCCCGTCTGCTTCACGGCATAACCAGCGCTGTCGTTGACACCGGCTGTACACGCGCCCCCATCGGCGGTGTTATCGGTACACGTCATATTGCCGCTTTCGTTGCGCCGAAAATACTCGGTCTGAAACTTGAAGTTGCGCGCTTTCGGGTTGCCGTCCGGCGCCCATTTCCAGACGAAGTCCGCCAGCCAGGTTTTCGATGTGCCGCTGAACAGCGTTTCCGCTTCGATGTCATTCAGGTCATCGACGATGCTGCTGCGATTCTCCGGTTTGGCCGACAAATACGACAGACCAGCGCGCCAGGATGACGATTCACCCACGTCGTCGCCGATATGGGCAAAAAGCGACCACGCGCCGGCACCATTTTTGTTGCCACCGTCATCTGACCCGGGGAAGTTGGCACCACGACCAATCTCAGCGCCCAGTTCAACAAATTTTTCGGCTGGTGCCAGCCATTTCACCTGCACGCCATCCTGCGCCAGATGTTCGCCGAACAGCACGCTGTACATCAGGCTGTTGTCGGCAAAATCCCATGCATGCGGGTGTTGCTCGTTGGCATAGCCGATGCCGGACAGGAAGCGACCGCCGCGTATCGCCAGACCATTGCCGAGCGCCAGGGTCTGGAACCAGGCCTCCTCGACTTCCGCTTCTCCGTCGGCGAAGGCGATGTTGGCGTAACCGCGCAGGGTCGGATCGATGTTGGCGCTCAGAGTCAGTTCGGAGTGATCCAGGTTGAAGCCACGCGAACCGCCGTGGTCGTGTCCGCCGGCCAGGAAGCCGGTGATGTGGCGTTCGCCCGGCTCGCGCTGAGCGTAACTGCCGGCCAGCACCAGCGAGATTTCAGGATTGAATTCGTTGCCGCGCGCTTCGGTCGTTGCGGGTTGAGCGGCAGGCGCGCTGGCGGCCTGTGTCACGCGATCTTCCATTTCCTTCAGTCTCGCCTCGTAGGCGGTTTGCATTTCCTTCAGTTTCTGGTCGAACTCGGCACGAATTTTGAGCAGTTCGGCCGCGAGGTCGGCATCGGTTGCGGCCAGAGCCGGCAGGGGGAGCGCGCACGCGAGGGCGGCGGCGAGGAGGGTAGGTTTGAACATGTTGAATCCTTGCTGATCAAGTAGGGTGCGGCGTGCGCACCGGGGTACCGGGCGGCGTGCTACCCGGCGAGGCTTGAGGGAGTCAGCAAGTGCGGGGCGGCGCGCGACTCTGGTAGATCCGCCGGAAACAACAAGGCGACGCGACCGGAACTGGCGCGTCGTGGGGGATGGCTTGGCTGGGCGCAGACCAGGCTATGGGCGTGCTGGTAAGGCCGGCACCCAGCGGCGCAAAAGCCAGGCATTGCTCGCACACCGGTTCGTCGCCCAGGGTTTGATCGTGCAGGTGGCTGACGCCATGGGCAAGGCCGCCTGCCTGAGCGAACAGGAACAGGAAGATGAGCAGCAGATGTCTGAACGCGCAGCGCATCGTTACACCCTCGGCGTCAATCCATCGGACAGCGACAGGCGATACGCGCGATAACCCGGCAACAGGCTGGCGAGGGTGCCGACCAGAATCACCCAGCCGAGCAGGCGCAACTCTTCGACACTCGGCAGCGTCAGCTTGAGCAGCAGGCCATATTGCGCTTCCAGCCAGGGACCAAGCGCAGCCGTCAGCAACGTCAGCAGCAGCAAACCCACCAGCGCACCGGCCAGCGTCACCGCGCCGCCTTCCAGCGCCAGCAAGGTAAACAGGTCGCGCGGCCGGGCGCCGTTGGCGCGCAGGATGGCGAGTTCGCGCCGGCGTTCGCCCAAACCGGCCAGCACCACCGCGACCAGGCCGGCGAAGCTGACCACGACGACCAGCGCCGAGATCGCCAACAGCGCGCGTTCGGCGATCGCCATCATCTCCCACAACTGGCTCAACGCCACGCCGGGCAGCACCGCCATCAAGGGTTCGTCGCGATAGTTGGCGACGTAACGCTGCATCGCAAACACGCCGGCGCGGGTATTCAGGCCGACCAGCACGGCGGTGACCGACTTCGGCGTCAGGTTGAATTTCTTCACCAGCTCCGGCGGGATGGCGAAACCGGGAATCGGCGCGCCGCCTTGCCAATCCAGGTGGATGGCTTCAAGCGCTTCCAGGCCGATATGCAGCGTGCGATCGACCGGCGTACCGGTACGCGCCAGGATGCCGACCACGCTGAACGGCTTGTCGGCGTGATCCGCGCCTGCACCGGCTTCCATGCCGTGCGTCAGTGCGATTTTGTCGCCGAGGGAGTAGCCCAGGCGTTCCGCCACTTCGGCGCCCAACACGACATCGAACACGCCAAAACGAAAATGCTCGAAGTACGCTGGGGTGGTGCCCAGCACCGGAAAACTCTGATGCGAATCGCCCAGCGACAACGGGATCGTCCATGCCACCGCCGGATGCGCCGCCAGCGCCTGAACGCTGTCCCAACCCATGTTGTTGCTCGCTTCGCCGATGCGGAACACGGCATAAAGCAGCAACTGCAACGGACTTGAACGCGCGCCGACGACCAGATCGGTACCCGACACCGCCTGCGCGAAACTGTCGCGCGCATCCTGCCGCACGCGTTCGATGCCGAGCAGCAGCGTCACCGACAAGGCGATGGCGATCAGCGTCAGGCCCAGCGTGTAGCGCCGGTTCCAGGCGCTTTTCAAGGCGAGCGGGAGAAGGTGGCTCATGATTTTTCCTCCCTCCCCCTCTGGGGGAGGGTCGGGGAGAGGGCAAGACGGTCGATCGATCCGCTCCGCTGGAACACGCCGGGTTCCCTCTCCCCCGGCCCCTCCCCCGCAGGGGGAGGGGAGAAACCCGCCACCCGGTTGATCTGGCTCATTTCAATTTGCCGGCCAAAACCATCAGCCAGCCTCAGATCATGGCTGACAAACAACAGTGCTGCATTGGCCGCCGCACATTCGCGCCGCAGCAAATCCAGAAAAGCCGTTTGCCGCGCCGCATCCAGCGCCGAGGTCGGTTCATCGGCGATGACGATTTCCGGTCGGCCGATCAAGGCCCGCGCTGCCGCAACGCGTTGTTGTTGGCCGACCGACAACTGGGTGGCTTTGCGTTGCCAGAGACCGGCATCGAGATCGAGATGCTGCAACAGCGTTGCGGCGGCTTGCTTGGGATCGCCCGCCCGCTGGCTGCGACGCGCGGAAAAACGACACGGCAGCAGCACGTTATCCAGCACCGACAGATAAGGAATCAGGTTGAATTGCTGAAAAATCAGGCCGATGTGATCGACCCTGAAACGGTCGCGCGCGGCGGCGGACAACGCGGAAAGCGGCTGCCCGAGTGCCGTGATGTTGCCTTGTTGCGGCGTCAGCACGCCGGCGATCAGATTCAGCAGCGTGCTTTTGCCGGAGCCGCTCTCGCCATGAATGAACACCTGTTCATCCGCCACCACACTGAACTCCGCGATGTCCAGGCAAGCCCCCACCTGATCCGGCCAGCGAAACAACAGGTTTTCCAGGGACAGCACGGGTTGCGGCATGCCAATCAGCTTACCTTGAACTTACCTTGTCGATTACCAACTCAGGAAACGCATCTTCGAACTCAGGCGTGTGGCTTTCTGGCCCTTGTCACTGACGACCTGGGCATCGATGCGGCGCATCTTGGGGAAGGCGTTGAACAGGCGAACTTCCATGCCGGTCAATTTTGCCGGTTCGGCGCAGGTAAAGCGGAAATCGGCGTCGAGATCACCATGCGCTTGTTCTGCGTGCTTGGCCTGCTTTTCGGGCTTCCTTGCCGGCTTTGCATCCAGCGTCGGCGCTTCCAGCTTGCTGTCGACAAACCTGCATTTCGCGGCCGAGGTCGGCGCGAACAGGGCGCTGCCGTTGGCCATGGCCTTGCGCATCTGGGCCACGATGGCGCGTTCCTTGTCGTTGCCCGGCGCATGCTCGAAGCCGAGCACGCCTTCCAGTGGAGATTCCAGATGCAGACTGAGGCTGCCGCCTTCGACCGCGACCTCGAGTTTGGCGACACCATGCACATGGGCATGGTGTACATGCGCGTGGTGTTCTTCCGCGTATGCGGGGGTTGCCAGCGCCACAGCAAGCGCAACGGGGAATAACATCAGGTGCGGCATCGGGGGCATCTTGTGGGTTCCTTGATCGTGCCATCACCGCGCGGCGATGGCGGGTTGATGGCTTACCAGGTCAGCGTCTTGCCGTTGTCCTTGAACAGCGCGGCGCCGGTGACTTCGGGGCTGCCGACCTTGATGCCGGGCAGCAGGTCGGCTGACCGTCGCACCCTTGCTCATGGCGTCGATCAAATCCTTCTGCCGGTCGGCGAATTTCTTGGCATGCGCTTTGGAACCGACCAGCACTCCCTTGTCGTTGAGGAAGATCGTCAGCGCATGGCCGCGCGCATGTTGTTTCGTGCCGAAGGTGATGGCCATGTTGGCACGATGGTTGTCGTCGCTGGTCATGTTGATGAACAGCGGATCGGCATCGCCGGCGTAAGCGCTGCCGGACAACGCCAGCATCAGACAGGAAAGGGTAAGCAGTTTTTTCATGGTGATCTCCATTTCAAATTGATCCCGATCCGGCATGGATCGGAATTCGGATTTTGGCACTCGCGCTACTTCACGCGACATCCGTCTGTTCCGCCACCCGCCAACGCGGGAACGGGTCTTCAAGTTGGCACCAGCCAGCTTCTTCCAGTGCCATTTCTGCATCGTCCAGCAGACAGGCATCGAAGCAGGCCTTCAGGTCCGCCTGATCCATGCGGATACCGATCAGCACGATTTCCTGCCGCGCATCGCGTCGCAGCTTGCCCTGGCTGTCCACGCCTTCCGGCCAGAATCCGCCCGGACTGTGGTCGCGTGTCGATCCGGCCAACGACCAGACACCGGCCCATTCCGGTCGGCTGGCCAGCCAGAACCAGCCTTTGGCGCGGATCACGCCCGGCCACTCGGTATGAATCCAGTCCCAAAAACGCGCTGGGTGGAAGGGACGGCGGGCGCGATAGACGAAGCTGGCGATGCCGTATTCCTCGGTTTCCGGCACATGTTCGCCGCGCATTTCCTTCAGCCAGCCGGGCGCTTGCGCGGCCTGCTCGAAATCGAACAGGCCGGTGTCGAGCACGCTGCTCAGTTCCACCTGACCGAATTGCGCGAGTTCCAGTTTGGCGCGCGGATTCAAGGTATGCAGGATCGACAACAGCCGGCCCAGTTCCGCCTCGCTGACCAGATCGGCCTTGTTGACCACGATGACATCGCAGAACTCGATCTGATCGACCAACAACGTCGCCACCGTGCGGGTGTCTTCCTCGCCCAGCGATTCGCCGCGATCGCCGAGCAAGTCCTCGCTGGCGTAG
The DNA here is from genome assembly GCA_020049245.1 of Betaproteobacteria bacterium. Taxonomy (GTDB): domain Bacteria; phylum Pseudomonadota; class Gammaproteobacteria; order Burkholderiales; family Thiobacillaceae; genus PFJX01. The sequence continues at coordinate 13,996 of JAIFLB010000120.1, forward strand.
TCGTCAAGAAAATTGCGCGCATCGACCACGGTGACCATGGTGTCGAGCCGCGTGATTTTCGATAGCGAGACGCCATTCTCATCCTCGAAGGTAAAGGTTTCCGCTACCGGCAGCGGCTCGCCGATGCCGGTGGATTCGATCACCAGATTGTCGAAGCGCCCCTCTTTCGCCAGGCGCGAGACTTCCAGCAGCAAATCCTCGCGCAGCGTGCAGCAGATGCAGCCGTTGGACATTTCCACCAGCTTTTCCTCGGTGCGCGACAACGCCGCGCCGCCGTCGCGCACCAGCGCGGCATCCACATTCACCTCGCTCATGTCGTTGACGATCACCGCTACCCGGCGGCCTTCGCGGTTGTTCAGGATGTGGTTCAGCAACGTGGTCTTGCCGGCGCCAAGAAAGCCGGACAGGACGGTGACGGGGAGTCGGTTTTCATCGTGACTTCGACATCAATCCCAAACTGCGTCCAGCGCCAGCAGCACGCGTGGAGCGTCCTGCTCGGGCACGGCGGGTGAACGATGAATGGCGCCGCGATGATCGTTGCCTTGCCACAGTTCACCTTTCAGCAAGGCGATGGCAAACGGCGCTACTCGACCCACGCCGGCGCGGGAGCGAATCAAGCCGGAGTGTTCGTCGTCCATGCCACCAGCGCCATGACCCATCTTGGCGAGGACGGCCTGTCCTTCCTCCAGCCATTCGGTGCCGGGGCCGCGGTAGGTGCAAAGCAGGCGGATGCCGGTGCGATCAACATGGAAGCGCGGACACATGGCGCGACGAATCACCTCCAGACGCAAGGCGACGCGCTGGCAACCGAGCAGATCGCCATACACCGCCACGATAAAAGCGATGTCGTTGACCAGCGCCTGGCGACCAGGCAGGTCAGGAAATGCGCTGGCAGCGCAACCTTGCTGCACATCCACCACCTGGCGAAACCCTTCGCCCAGACGCGGGGCCGCCGCCACCAGATAGCGTTCGATCAGTGGGTCAGGGGAACGTGGCAGATGGCACAGCTGAATGTCCGGCTCGAAGATGCGCACCAGACCGGTCAGGCTGGCGACCTCTGCGATATCGGTAACCACCTTCTCGGTAACCACCTTCTCGGAAACCCGTTCCAGGGTCAGCAACTCTGTCATGGTTGTGTCTCCAGCAAGACCAAAAATATCGGAAAAGCCATGTTTGTCGTCTGCATCAATGCGTATGCGGCAGCAGCAGCCCGATCAACAGCACCGTGCCGATGCCGGCCAGCAACAGCAGCAGTTGCGCGGCGGCATCGCTGACTCGCCGCTGGCGATGCAGTTCCGGCACCAGATCGGCGACGGCGACGTAGATGAAGCTGGCGGCGGCAACCACCAGCACATAAGGCACGGCGGCCTGCACGCCGTCGAGCGCGAAGTAGCCGGCAACGCCGCCCAGAATCATCACCGCGCCGGACAGCGCATTGAGTCCGAGGGCGTGCGATTTGCTCAGCCCGGCGTTGAGCAGCACCATGAAATCGCCGATTTCCTGCGGCAGTTCATGCGCCAGCACAGCGATCGCGGTAACCCAGCCCAGCGCCGGATCAGCCAGGAACGCAGCGGCAATCAACACACCATCGACGAAGTTATGCAGGCCGTCACCCAGCACAATCATCGAAACCTGCGGTGGATGTGTGTGCTGGCCGTTCACATGGTTATGGTCGTGACGCCACAGCGCGGCCTTTTCCAGCAGGAAGAAAACGACAATGGCGGCGAGCAGAATCTGCCCGACCAACACCGCGTCCAGGCCCAACGCCATCGCCTCCGGCAGCAGGCTGGTGAAGGCAAACGCGAGGAGAACACCCACCGCGTAAGCCACCATCCGGTCGGCGAAACGCG
>JAIFLB010000033.1 GCA_020049245.1 Betaproteobacteria bacterium
GGGTACCACCCCAACCATTTAAGATAGGAAATAGCCAGCACCAGCATCATGCCCCAGAAGAAAGCATCGCCAGCGCGGCGACGCCAGACTTTATCGTCAAGCAGACTGACAATGACAGGAATGAACAGGAGCTTGTGATACTTACCCAAAACCTCAAGTGACTCCTCCCATGTTGCCGAGGAATAAAGCGTACCCACACCATAAAAGGCAAACAGAGCCAATGCTGTCAGCGCAGCGGGATTTGCGGCCACACGCCTACTTTTCAGATGGAAATCGCCGGACAACACCCAGAACAACAGAAACAAAATCAGAAATAAACTTATCCAGGCAGTTGGCAACACCAGAGAGAACGCTGCCGCGACCAGCATTGACTTGGCAACGTTGCCGGAAACCTGCTTAAAGCGCATGCGATCCCTGAGGTTTTCGAAGCACAACGACCAGGTCATGACCCTGGCCCATCCAACCCACTGGCTTGGAGAACAACTCAGCTAACACCTTGGCGGAACGGTAAAGCAAAGGCGACGCCTCCGCTTTTTCCAACAATCGAAAATTTCGGGTGTTCACGTTAACGATTTCAAAGCCTGCGCGATTGGCAAGCTTTGCAAGCGATTTCGATGTAAAGAAACTCACATGTCCACCATGTCTTGACATGTCCAGATACTCCCAACGGTCCCCATTCAACCGGGCTGTGAGACTTCCGATATTCCCGGTGGATATAGCCAATACCCCACCTGGCCTGAGTATTCGGAAGATTTCACGAATCACAGCGAGCGGCTCGGTCAAATGCTCGATGACCTCCATCATGGTCACCACATCAAACCGATCATCAGCAAAATTCGCATCCTGAAGGTAGCCGTTGAATACCGAGAACCCTGATTTGATTGCCGTCTGCGCGGGGCCTGAGGAGGGTTCGACACCTTGAACATCAAATCCAATTTCACGCGCCACATTCAGCAATGCGCCACTCGAACACCCCACATCCAACAAACGGCAACCTTCAGTGACACCGGAAAATTTTGAAAGGGTCCGCAATAGGCGCCCTATCCGCTGGCGATAACGAACCCGTGAGCGCTCTGTCGGCAAAGTCCCTTGCGGGTTTTCGAACTCACGCATGGTCAAATCGAACGCTTGCAGTGTGCACGAACTAATCGCGTGACCACACGTACGACAAACCCTCAACGCCCCCTCGCTCAGCACAACATTCGACTCGATGAAATCCGTTCCTCCGCAAGCGGGGCATGCCTGAATCAACAAATCATGTGTCATGTTATTTTTCCTTTAAATACATAAGCTTGGCGTATCGGTAATACACCCCCTCAGCGTTCGAGACTGCCAGCATGAAACCCTCGCGCCCATCAAGGAAACCCGCACGTAAGAAATAAGTGCGCAGAAACGCCCAGAACCCGTGCACCACCGCATTGCCGAGGCTGCCCTGCTTGCCGCGCGCCAGGGCTTGTTCGGCTCCTGCGCTGGAATAGCGGTTGACCTTGTCCAGCACTTCATCCAGCGAGCGGAAACTCTCGTGATACAGCGGAGCAGTCAGTCGTCCAGGCGTGGCCTGGAATTGCAGTCGTTCGTGCACCAGGTCGTCACTGAACGCGATCGTGCCGCGCCGGAACAGTCGCGGGTTGTAGTCCGGCCACCAGCCGGAGTGGCGCGTCTGGGCATCTCGTAGACATCAGCGACCGGTGCGGCAATGGCGGCCAGGATTTGCAAGCGCAGTTCATCGCCGACTCGCTCGTCCGCATCGATCGAAAGCACCCAATCACCTGTCGCATACGACAGCGCGCGGTTCTTCTGGATGCCGAAGCCGCGCCAGTCGCTGGCGACGAACACCTTGTCGGTGAACTGTCGCGCCAGTTCAAGGGTTCCGTCGGTGCTGCCGGAATCGAGGACAACAATCTCGTCCGCGAAAGCGACTGACTCAAGCGTCGCCGCGAGGCGAGACGCTTCGTTCTTGGCGATGATGATCACCGAAAGGCGCGGTTTCATGGCTGCAGCAGTGAATGGTGCTTCTTGCTCAACTCCAGGCCGAAGCGCCGTTCCAGTTTCATCATCCAGCGGTGCTTGCGCTCCTTCCGGCTCGGCATGTGCATCGGGTCGGGCTGGAAGGCGGCTTCCGCTTCCTGCCGCAGCCATTCCCGCACCACACCGGGATGTGTGCCGACAAATGGCGCCAGCGCTTGCGGGTCGATGCGGTAGGCGTCGAAGTGGACGTGGCTGTCGCCCCAGTACTTGCCGACACGTTGCAGTTTTTCGTTCATCGCGCTGATCCGCCGCACGTGCCCGTAGTGATAGATGGGGGCGCCGGCAAGGGCGGCGCGGGGATAGCGGCCGCGTTTGTTGGCGTCCATGACCACCCAGAACAGGCCGTCCGGCGCCCAGGTGCGGATGCTGTTGCGGATGATGCGCGGCGCACGCCGATACCAGCCTGGGCTGATTGCACGCCAGTCGGGGCTACCGAAGAAATGGTGGTAGTCGAACACCAGGGCTTCCACGCTGCGGTTGTCGAGATGGCGCTGCATGCTGGCGTGGATGGTCGCCAGGTCGTCTTCGTGGAGCACCTCGTCACCTTCCAGGTAGAAAGCCCAGTCACCCACACAGGTGTATTGAGCGATCATTTTCTGCTGCGCGTAGACGAAGCCTCGATCCTGCATGGACTCGTTCCAGCGGGTCTCCAGAATTCGGATCTTGTCGGAACCCAGGCCACGAATGCGTTCCAGCGTGTCGTCATCGCCGGCGCCCACCGCCACCACGAACTCGTCGCAGATCGGCAAGACCGAGCGGATACTCTCCAGATACGGGTAGCCGAGCCGGCTGCCGTTGCGGATGAAGGTGAAACCACTGACTTTCATGCCTTTCCTTCCAGGTCATCCAGTACCGCAAGCACCCGCTCCGGCGCCAATTTCATCAGGCAATCGAGGTGTCCGAGCGGGCATTCTCGTTTGAAACAAGGACTGCATTCCAGGCCAAGTCGGACCACGCGGGCCTGATCCGAATAGGGCGGCGTATAGCCGGGGTCGGTGGAACCGTAGACGGCGATCAGCGGGACATTCACGGCCGCTGCGATGTGCATCAGGCCGGAATCGTTGCTGACCACGGCTGCGGCGCAGGCGAGCAGATCGACCGTCTCTTCCAGCGTGGTGCGGCCGGCGAGGTTGGTGCAGGCGCCACCAGAAAGCTGATCGATCGCTTCGGTCACCGCACGGTCCTTGGCCGAGCCGAACAGCCAGACCTGCCAGCCCTGCTCCAGTTTCGCGCGCGCCACCGCCGCGTAGTGCGCTTCCGGCCAGCGCTTGGCGGGGCCGAATTCGGCGCCAGGACAAAGGGCGAGGATGCGGCGGTCGCGCTTGAGTCCGAGACGGGCAAGCGTGGCTTCCTGGACATCCGGGTGCACCGCCAGAAGCGGCTGCAAGGCTGTCGGCACCCGGGAAGAAGCCCCGGCCGCCGGGGCGGCCAGCGCGCTGTAGCGCTCCACCAGGCGCGGCATGGCACGCGGGTCCAACTGCCGTTTGTCGTTGAGCAGGCCGTGGCGGAATTCGCCGACATAGCCGGTACGCAGCGGGATGCCCGCAAAGAAGGGGACCAGGGCGGATTTCCAGGAATTGGGCAGGACGATGGCCTGATCGTAGCCCTCGCGCGCCAGTTCACGCCCGAGGCGCCAACGTTCACCCAGGCCGAAGCGGCCATGCGCGAACGGCGCCTCCAGAGCGCGACGCACTTCCGGCATGCGCGCCAGGATGCCGTGCGACCAGGCTGGCGCCAGCACGTCGAGCGCAAGGCCGGGATGGCGCGCCGCCAGGGCTTTGAACAGGCTTTGCGCCATCAACATGTCGCCGACCCAGGACGGGCCGACGACCAGGCAGCGATAAGGAAAATCGGGAATTTCGCTACCTGCCGCCATCAGGCCGGGTTCTGTTGCAGCCAGGCCAGGTACTTGGGCACGCCCTGTTCCACCGTCATGAACTCGGCCGGGTAGCCGGCCTGGCGCAGCTTGGTGATATCCGCCTGGGTGTAGCTCTGATAGCGGCCTTTGAGGTGATCCGGGAAGGGCACGTATTCGATCTCGCCACGCCCGTGGTGCTTGATCACCGCGCGCGCCACGTCGTTGAAGCTCTGCGCGCGCCCGGTGCCGACGTTGAAGATGCCGGAGACGCCGGGGTTGTCGAGCAGCCACAGCTTCACCGCGATGGTGTCATCGACATGGATGAAGTCACGCAGTTGCTCGCCGTTACCGTAACCGTCGGTGCCCTCGAACAGTTTCAGCTTGCCTTCCTTGAGTATCTGGTTATGGAAGTGGAAGGCGACGCTGGCCATACTGCCCTTGTGTTGTTCGCGAGGGCCGTAGACGTTGAAGTAGCGCAGGCCGCAGACCTGGCTGGTGAGCGCGTCCCGATGGCGGCGCAGGTACTGGTCGAACTGGAACTTGGAAAAGGCATACATGTTGAGCGGCCGTTCGTGTTCGCGCGCTTCCGTGAACACCGGGCCCATGCCGTAGACCGAGGCGGAGGAGGCGTAGATGAACGGCGCTTCAATCGACTGACACCAGTGCAACAGGGTCTTGGTGTACTCGAAGTTGTTCTTCATGACGAACTCACCGTCCCACTCGGTGGTGGCGGAACAGGCCCCCTCATGGACGACCGCATCGATCTTGCCAAACTCCCAGCCGGCCTGGATGCGTTTGATGAAGTCGAGCCGATCGACGTAGTCGACGATGTCGCAATCGGCCAGATTCCTGAACTTGATGCCTTCCTTGAGATCGTCGACCACCAGGATGTCCGAGATGCCGCGCTGGTTGAGCGCCTTGACCATGTTGCTGCCGATGAGGCCGGCGCCGCCGGTAATGATGTACATTTTTCAGCCCTTCCTGATGGTTTCAATCATGCCGGAGGTGGAATGCCCCTGCACAAAGGTCAGAATTTTTACCGCTCCGCCCGCCGCCAGGACGCATTCCCCACCAGCGATTTCTTCAATGCGGTAGTCGCCGCCCTTGACCAGAATATCCGGGCAAATCCTGCAGATCAGGCGTTGCGGCGTGTCCTCGGAAAAAGGCACCACCCAGTCCACCGCCGCCAGAGCGGCGAGCACGGTCTGGCGTGCAGCAAGCGGGTTGACGGGGCGGGTGGCGCCCTTCAGCCGCCGTACCGAGTCGTCGTCGTTGACCGCCACGATCAGGCGGTCGCCCAGCGCCCGTGCCTGTTGCAGATAAGTGACATGGCCGGCATGCAGAATATCGAAACAACCGTTGGTCATGACGACGCGTTCGCCAGCGGCGCGCGCCCTCGAGACCAGTTCCAGCAACAGGTCTTCCGCCACCGCGCCACGCTGGATCGGCAAATGATCTTCCATCGCTGTCGCCAGTTCGGCCGGCGATACCGTGGCGGTACCCACCTTGCCGACCACCACGCCCGCCGCCAGATTGGAAAGCGCCACCGCGTCATGCATCGTTTCGCCCGCCGCCATGGCCGAGGCCAACACCGCCACCACGGTATCGCCGGCGCCAGTGACGTCGTACACCTCGCGCGCGCGGGTTGGCAAATGAATCGGGGCGTGTCCGCGTTGCAGCAAACACATGCCCTTCTCGCTGCGGGTCACCAACAACGCATCCAGGTCGAGCGCGTCACGCAGCGCGACAGCTTTGGCGGCCAGATCGGCATCATCTGTGACGCGGCCGACAATGGCCTCGAATTCGGACTGATTCGGGGTCAGCAGCGTGGCGCCGCGATAGCGTTCGAAGTCGCTGCCCTTGGGATCGATCACCACCGGCAAGCCACGCGCACGCGCGGCGCGGATCAGGGCCGGCGCGTCGCGCAGTACACCCTTGGCGTAATCCGACAGCACCACCACCCTGGCATCCGCCAGCGCAGCTTCGAACCGGCGCTGGATGCCGGCGCCATCGCAGCCGGGAAAACCATCCTCAAAATCCAGGCGGATCAATTGCTGATGCTTCGACAGGATGCGCAATTTGGTAATGGTGCGACTGCCCGGCACCGGCTCAAAATGGCTCTGTACGCCATTCACTCGCAAACGCTCGGCTAGCAGCGTGGCCTCGGCATCGTCGCCGACCAGACCGATCAGTTTTACGCCCGCCCCAAGGGCGGCGGCATTCAGCGCGACGTTGGCGGCGCCACCCGGCCTCAATTCGTCCTCTTCCACCTTCACCACCGGCACCGGCGCTTCCGGGGAAATGCGCGAAGTCGGACCTTGCCAGTATCGATCGAGCATCACATCACCGACGACCACGACAGCGGCGGCAGAAAAATCAGGCAGTTTCAAATGCATAGGCGAGGATTCTGGTGGTTAAATCCGGGGGCACATTCTACTTGGGGCAACCACACCATGCTGTCGATTTCGGAGATCTTTGCCGCACACTTGAGCGCAATCACCGCCCTGCGCGAGCAAGAAGACATCATTCAGCAACTGGGTGAAGAATTGATCGACTGCCTGCGCCAAGGCCACCGCATCTTTCTCTGCGGCAACGGCGGCAGCGCGGCGGATGCGCAGCATATCGCCGCCGAAATGGTTTGCCGTTTCGAAACCCAGCGCCGAGCGCTGCCCGCCATCGCTTTGACCACCGACACCTCGGCGCTGACCGCGATTGGCAATGACTTCGGCTACGAGCAGGTCTTCGCTCGCCAGGTTGAAGCGCTTGCCCGGCCCGGCGATGTACTGATCGGGATTTCCACAAGCGGCAACAGCGAGAACGTGATTGCGGCCGTCAAACAGGCGAACGCGATGGGTGTTACCACGCTTGGCCTGCTTGGCGGCAGCGGCGGCAAACTGGGGGAACTTGCCCAGCACGCCTTCGTCGTGCCGGGCGATGCCACAGCCCGCGTCCAGGAATGCCATATCCTGATCGGACACATCTGGTGCGCGATGATCGACGCCGAGTTCTCGGCGTAGTCGCCCACCTGGCACAGGGTAGTTATCCGGGCTGGCGATAGTCGCGTAGCAGCCAGACCTGATATTCGGGCTGGTAATCCGGGTAGAGGTTGAGCTTGATCGGTTGCATCGGCGTCACCTCGGCGAACCAGAGGGCCAGCTGCGCCGCGTCGAGGCCCTGGCTGATCAACAGAAATTCGCCATGCGGACTCTCACGCAGATCGGCGCTCAGGGCGAAGTGGTTGTCCAGCCGGGCTTGCGGATTCAGATAACGCATATCCTCGCTCCACGGCCGGGCGTAATAACGCAGCAGCGCATGCAGCTTGCGGTCGCTGCTGAGCAATCGCGCGTTTGGGCGAGCTTGCAGGCGCAGCGAGACTTCCCGGCCGAGTTCCCGGAAGCCGGTGACGCGACCGTAAGGATCGGTTTTGCGCGTTAGCTGGATATCGAGGGCGCCCGTGATGTCATGCAGGTGATAGATGACCGCCGCGAACGCAAGATTCAGCACCAGCGCCGCGACCAGCCAGCCGCGCCGATCCTGGCGCAGCCAGTACGCCGTGACCAGGACACTGGCCGCGACATAGGAAAATGCGGCCCAGTTGGCAAAAGCGCGCGACAGCAGGCTCAGGCTGATGAATGCCGCCAATGGCGCTATAGAAAAAGCGGCAAGCAGACGCATGCGTTCATCGAGCCGCCAAATGCGCGGCCGCGCTACCAGCAGCAACAGCCCGGCAAAAAAAATGGGGCCGAATACCGCAAACTGAGCAAGGAAGAATTCAAGCATGGCATCGGGGTGAAACAAGCCACGATCGAGTTGCGAGATTTCAGCGGTGTGCTGGACGCTGACGAAATGGTTCCGCAGATTCCAGATCATGTTCGGCGCCAACACGAGCAAAGCAACAGCCGCCGCAACCCAGGGACGGAAATCGCGCAACAAGCCGCGCCGATTTGGTTCCAGCACGAGATAGGCAAGGAAACCCAGGCCATAGAACACCATGCTGTATTTGGACAGCAAGCCAAGCCCGAGGACAACGCCCAGCATGATCCAGTCACGCCAGCGCATGCTTTCCAGCGCAACGCTGGTGAAATACAGCGCCAAACACCAGAACAGCAACAACACCGCATCCGTGGTAATCAGCCAGGAACCCAGGGAAACCACAGGCAGTGTGGCAAAAATCAAGGC